>NZ_QUJX01000003.1:0-231900 GCF_003480785.1 Ruminococcus sp. AM26-12LB
GGGGCGGAACAAGCTTGCTTGTGGAGAACCATTTATGGTACAGACTGGACATTTGCGAAGCAAATGACATCGAACGACGGAGTCGTGAGATGACCACCGCTGGAGTAGCCAAAAGAACAGGCGATGTAGCTTTAGCTGCGAGCCCGTGAAAAAAGGTGAATCGGTACGCAGGTTAAAATTGATTCAAAAAAGATTAACGATCATCAACAGAACATGTATGTAGTTTTGAATATACAATCATGAAAGAGTGGCTTAAACAGCCACTTTTTTATTACCCATAAAAACTGTCCCCTAAAAAAACATAAAAATTGCCCCTTGTAATATACCCAAACAAGCGGTACTATAACATCCAAGTTATTACATTCCTACATTAATACAATCATACATTAAAGTAATAACAAAGGTAATAACGAAACGAGAGGGGAATTATTATGAACACACAGAACAACACAGTAGTTAAACTTGCAGAAACTGCGTTATTAGCAGCTTTATGTTATGTATCCTTCACATTTCTGCAGATCAAGATCCCGGTGCCGGGCGGAGACGCAACATCCATTCATATTGGAAATGCTTTCTGCGTACTTGCAGCACTGCTTCTGGGTGGCGTATATGGCGGACTTGCCGGAGCTATCGGAATGGGAATTGCAGATATCATGGACCCTGTTTATATCACAGGCGCACCGAAAACCTTTGTACTGAAATTCTGTATCGGTCTGATCGTAGGTCTTGTGGCACACAAGGTTGCAAAGATCAATGAGAGTACAGATAAAAAATATGTTTTCAAATGGAGTGTGATCGCATCTGTCGCAGGACTTGCATTTAACGTAATTGCAGATCCTGTCGTAGGATATTTCTACAAACAGTACATTTTGGGACAGCCACAGGAACTGGCACAGGCACTTGCAAAAATGAGTGCGGCGGCAACCTTTATCAATGCAGTTGTATCTGTAATTCTGGTAGCGATCATCTATAATGCAGTACGTCCGGTACTGATCAAAAGTCATCTGATCACAGTTACCAACAACAAAAATCAGGTTGCGTAAAACGATATACTAAAAAAATAATAGAAAACAAGAAATAACACAAGACAGCGAAATGGAAGTTAAAATCCATTTCGCTGTTTTTTTATGCGGGTATAGGATCATTTTTTATATGGTTATCCGCACATAGAAAACAAATTTCGGAACAACCAAGATCTGTTTTGACGTATCCATGGCAGTGATCGCCGCAGTATTTTCCTTCGTATTTGCGGGAAGACTGGATGGTGTAAGAGAAGGTACTGTTATTTCCGCATATTCTCCCGCACCTTCGTAGGTGTGCACCCGAAGTGCTCTTGGAACATCCGTCGAAACAGCTTATAATTGGTGAATCCATGGCGTTCCAGAATCACATGCACAGGGTCTTTCGTATTGATCAGATCTTTGTAGATAAAAGAAAGTCTGTATTCATTCTGATATTCCAGAAATGTAACCCCCATCTTTTTCTTGAAAAAACGGCAGAAATATCCAGTCTGGAGATAAGCAACACCTGCAATCTCATCCAGAGAAATAGGCCGTTTGTAATTCTCAGAAATATAATTCAGCACCAGATTCAGCCGGTCCAGATCTTTTTTCAGCCGGCTTAGATCACTTTGAAAAACTTTGACACTGAAATTGTGACACGGCTGGAACAAAAGTTCAAAGATCAGGATATTGCAGACGAGAGTCGTATGGTGGAGTAAAAAGATACAAAAAAGCGGAGATTTATCGTTATAAAGACTATTGAAAATAAAAGAAGTTTGTAGTAAGGTAGTAGCTACAACGCTTACGAAAGGGAAGACTGTTTCGGGTGGGCAGTCTTCTTTTTGTGGAGAATTTTGGATGAAGGAAAACGAAAAACAAGGGGGAAGAATTTATGGAGAAGGTAAAAGAGAAATCTTCTTTTTTCCGAAAGTTCGTAGGAGATAAGAGGTTTTATCTGATGGTCCTGTCTATTGCAGTACCGATCATGGTACAGAACGGGATCACAAATTTTGTCAGTCTTCTGGACAATATTATGATCGGTCGTATCGGTACCGAACAGATGTCTGGAGCGGCGATCGTCAATCAGCTGATTTTTGTATATAATCTATGTATTTTCGGCGGGGTGTCCGGAGCGGGAATTTTTACAGCACAGTATTTCGGACAGAAGGATCATGAGGGTGTCCGCCAGACACTTCGTTATAAACTGTGGATGGCAGTGATTCTGACAGCGATCACCATTATACTGTTTCTGACAGCTGGGGGTTCACTGATCAGCATGTATTTAAAAGGTGACGGAACCGCACAGGAGATCAGGGATACTCTTATTTATGGGAAACAGTATTTATGGATCATGCTTCTGGGACTTCCGCCATTTATGATGGTGCAGGTCTATGCAAGTACCTTACGTGAATGCGGTGAGACCGTACTTCCAATGAAGGCCGGGATTGTGGCAGTGCTGATCAATCTGATATTTAATTATCTTCTGATCTATGGAAAATTCGGATTCCCGGAAATGGGAGTAAGAGGTGCGGCTGTTGCCACAGTACTCTCCAGATATGTGGAAGCCTGCATTGTCCTGAGCTGGACACATAAGCATACAGAAAAGAATATTTTTGCACAGGGTCTGTATTCAACATTAAAGGTTCCGGCGAACCTGACAAAGAAGATACTTATTAAGGGAACCCCGCTGCTTCTGAATGAGACTTTATGGGCAGCCGGAGTGGCTATGCTGACACAGTGTTATTCAGTCCGTGGACTGAACGTGGTTGCGGGATTAAATATTTCCAATACCATCAACAATGTATTTAATATCGTATTTATCGCACTTGGAGATTCGGTAGCCATTGTTGTAGGACAGCTTCTGGGGGCAGGTAAGATGAAGGAAGCCAGAGATACGGACAACAAGATGATCGCATTTTCTGTGTTCTGCTGTACCTGCGTGGCAGCTGTGATGTTTGTAATGGCACCACTGTTTCCAAGGCTTTACAATACCAATGCTGAGGCACGTACTCTGGCGAAATATTTTATTATGCTCACAGCATTTTTCATGCCGCAGAATGCATTCTTGCATGCAACATATTTTACTTTGCGTTCCGGTGGAAAGACCATCGTTACATTTCTGTTTGACA
Organism: Ruminococcus sp. AM26-12LB; assembly: GCF_003480785.1. Lineage (NCBI taxonomy): Bacteria > Bacillati > Bacillota > Clostridia > Eubacteriales > Oscillospiraceae > Ruminococcus > Ruminococcus sp. AM26-12LB. The sequence continues at coordinate 3,131 of NZ_QUJX01000003.1, forward strand.
GTGTGTTTATCTGGGTGGTAAGTGTAACGATCGCATTTACCTTAAGCCGTTTTACAGGTCTGCCTGTACTTGTGATCTACGCAATGGTCCAGGCAGCGGATATGATGAAATGTGTCATTGGATTTATCCTTGTAAAAAAAGGCGTATGGCTTCAGAATATCGTTTCATAGAATTTTTTGAAATCTTCCGGGAGGGGTGCTTCCAGGGAGATTTCTTTTTTGGCATTTTTGTCATGATGCATGGAAGCCCGGGTGTCGGAAGCAGATTCATCAATTGAAAATGGAAGTTGAAATTTAAGCTTCCATGCGTGGAGTGCAGCCCGGGAAAACGGATTCGATATGTCCGATAAACAGTACAGAGAATCACCCAGAAGAGGATGCCCGAGAGATGCCATGTGTACACGGATCTGATGGGTACGGCCGGTTTTCAGACGGAGCATTACAAGAGAAGCCGGAGCTGCTGCGTCAGGGCCGGTAGATTTCAGAACAGAATAAAGGGTTTCTGCATGTTTGCTTCCGGGAAGCGTGCCATCTGTGGATACGACCATTTTCAGACGGTTATCCGGGTCAGGTGCAAGGGGAACGGAGATCCTGTGAAAAGCTCCATCTTCATCCACAGGCATGAAACCGGAAACTGCAGCCAGATAGGTTTTCTCTGAAATCCCTTCTTCACGCTGGTTCTGTAATCTGGCGGCAGCAGTCTGGTTCCTGGCAAAGAGCAGGATACCGGAGGTTTCTTTATCCAATCGTCCGATAGACCGGACTTTGGTAGGCTCTCCTTTGGAACGGAAATAGGAAGCCACCTGGTTGGCGAGACTGTCACTGTAGTGAGAACCGGAAGGATGAGTGACAATCCCGGCAGGTTTATTTATGGCGAGGATATCCTGGTCTTCGTATATGATCGCCAACTCAGGAAGAAACTGTGACGTTGCAGCCAGTGAATGATAAATGTGAGAATTGACATCAGAACCTGCAAATTCTGAAGTTGCGGAATCAGAATATGAAATTGCGTCTGCGGAGAACTGGAAATTGTGATTGGACGAATAGACGGTAAAGGATGAAGATTCCAGCTGGGCAGAATCCACATCGTCCGCTTCCAGGCATACTATGATCTGATCCCCGGGATAAGCGTTTTCCGTTACCCGGCACTGCTGTCCGTTTTTCCGGATACCACCGGGACGAAACTTCGCCTGGCTGATCTGCTTTTTTGTAAGACCTGCCTGCGTGCGAAGAAAGCGGGAGACAGGTGCCGGAACAGCTGTTTTCGGGATATAGATAGTAAGATAGCGGTTCATTGTGAGGAATCCTCCGATTCTATTAAATTAATAAATATTTACAGGAATTTGGATGCAGGAGATTTTTACTTATGCTGATAATAAAAAACAGCAACTTGAGTCCGATCCCTCAGCTGCAGTTTATCCAGAATGGAACTGAGATAATTTCGTACCGTTCCCTCACTGAGAAACAGTTCTGTGGCAATCTCCTTATTGCTGTATCCGTTGGCGATCAGCCGGATGATATCCAGCTCCCGTTCACTGATGTTTCTGGAAGCATAATCAAATCCGTCGGAAGACTGCAGGAGTTCAGGGATTTTGGATATGATCTCTGTGCCGAATACGGTCTGGCCGGAGTAAACCGCCTGAAGAGCCGGAAGAATGCTGGTATGATCCTGCTTCAGAAGATAACCCTTTGTGCTGAGGCGGAGGGCTTTTACAATATATTCATCATCGGAAAAAGTAGTCAGAAGAAGAATTTTTGCCTCCGGAAATTCGCCCAGGATCTTTCTGGACGCTTCCAGTCCGTCCATTCCTTTCATACGGATATCCATCAGAAGAATATCCGGAAGATACTCTCTGTACAGAGAGCAGGCTTCTTCACCATCAGAGCCGGTGGCAGTCACTTCGATATCCGGGTTTGCTTCAAGAATGGTTTTTAGTGCTCCTGCAACCAGGCAGTCGTCGTCTACGATTATAATTTTCATGTCAAAATCTCCTGTTTATGAGTTATAAAAAGTAAATTTACAGATCAGAAAAAACAGACGGATCCAATATGCCGGGAAAGTACTTTGATCAAATCAGGAAGGTTTCCGGCAAAGTGAGAAATATCTGTCTGATTCAATTAGAAACAGATTTCGGGATCGTCACAAAGATCCGAAAACCATTCTCCTGCGTAATCTGGACCGTACCGCCCAGCGCCTTTGCACGGTCACGGATATTGGACAGTCCCATACCACCGGAAATATTTTTGGCCTTATTGCTGTCTGATCCAGTTTGAATATCCGGAATTCCATTTTCCGGTGTCCCATTATCCTCAATGCACAATTGATAAAGTGCAGGATGCTCCCGCAGAAGAATATCCACAGAATCCGCATTACTATGCCGCATCACATTGGAAAGCCCTTCCTTTGTAATACTGATCAGACTGTATTTCACCTCTCTTGGAATCTGCCTAGACATATCACAAGTAAGATTCACCGGGCAGAAGGTGAAATCCTTTACAAGTCCTTTTATGGCATCTTCCAGATCTATCGCATCGTCATGAAGATCATGTACACTGGAACGGATGCTGTTCATAGCACCGTTCAGGGATTCTTCCAGATTTCCAAGCAGAGGATCAAGAGAATCATTTTTGTTGATGGTTTTGCAGGCAGCAGTCATAAGGATAGAACGGGATAGTACATGTCCCACATTATCATGGATCTCTCTGGCAATTCTGTTTCGCTCGCGCAATGTAGCAGCATAAATCTCGTAATCCTGTTTTTCCAGAAGTGCCTTGTTTTTTTCAGAAAGAAGAAGCGTATGTTCCTCACTGTCATCCCGGATCTGATGAAAATCCTGGTAAAGAGCCTGATATTTTCCGGCATAAAGCCAGAGAAAAAATGAGAGAACGAAACCAAAAATCCCAAGCAGACAAAGAACTGCCGGAAATCTATTGATCTGAAAAACCAGAAATCCCCAAAGTGGAAGCGCAGCCACTGCCAGAGGAAAAAGCCCGGCAGATAAGGTCTGATACAGCAGCAGCGGGAAAAACAGAAGAAAATCCGAAAACCATAGGGAACATAATCCAAAGATCACATAGCTTCCTGCAAGAACCGGAATGATATTTCCGGCGGGTTTCAATACTGGCAAAGAATTGTGGGAACAGGATTCTGTTTTACATACCCTGCACAGATAAGTAATGCAGCAAAGGATCACCGCAAAAAGGAGGGCAAACACAAGAGCCTGATCTGCAGGCACATAAAAAAATGTTAAAGTACTGTATAAAAGCAATAGTATGGAATCTGTAAAATAACGCATAAAAAATATACCCTCCTTTCTACTACAGCATTTTCCGAAAGTCAGGCAGATAACCGGCTAAAATTATCGTATCCTGTTCCGTGAGAACCCCTTTTGCTGCACAAATTTCTGAAATCAATGTGCCTTTATTATAATATACCGGTTCCTTCCCTGCAAAGAAAAATCTATCCTTCTGAAAAAGACATGACATTTGTCATTCGCAGGTGGTGACATTCAACACTTGGAGCAGACAGAAGAAAAGGATATAATGGCATCATAGAAGAAATATGAATTTCTGCGAAAAAGACATAAAAGTCCTGTTTAACGGACTGTAAAAAAGGAGGAAAACATATGCCACAGAGTATGGTCCACATAGAAAATCTGGTAAAACGATACGGTGATCTTACCGCACTGAATCATCTGGAACTGGATATCCGGGAGGGTGAGATCTTCGGATTACTTGGTCCCAACGGCTCGGGAAAAACAACGGCCATCAGCTGCCTTTTGTCACTTCTGAAATATGACAGAGGTGAAATAAAGATATTCGGAGAAGAGATGAAGCCGGACAGCTATAAGCTCAAGGAACAGATTGGGATCGTGCTTCAGAATGTAGCCGTTTTTGATGAGCTGACAGTGCAGGAAAATATCGATTATTTCTGCGGCCTTTACATACGGGACAGGAAACAGAGAAAAGAGCTGGTGGAGGATGCCATTGAATTTACAGGTCTTGAAGATTTTCGCAAAATGTACCCGAAGAAGCTTTCCGGGGGCCTTTTACGAAGATTGAACATTGCCTGCGGGATCGCCCACAAGCCAAGACTGATCATTATGGATGAGCCGACGGTAGCTGTAGACCCACAGAGCAGAAACAAGATCCTGGAAGGGATCCAGACGCTGAACCACCAGGGCTCCACCATTATCTACACATCCCATTACATGGAAGAAGTGGAGCAGATCTGTACCAGGATCGCCATCATGGATCACGGAAGAGTCATCGCTCAGGGAACAAAGGAAGAATTGAAGCAGATGATCAAAACAGGAGAGACCATCACCGTAGAAGCCATTGCCCTGGAAGAAAAAAATCTCCGGGATATCCGCACACTGGAGCATGTGTTTGATGTGCAGTATGAAAAACAGGTGCTGGTCGTGCGCTGTACCGATGCGAAGCATAACCTGATCCGGCTTCTTAATTATCTGCAAAGCCAGGATATTTCTTTTGGAAGAGTCTTTTCCGAACTGCCTACATTAAATGATGTCTTTCTGGAGATCACCGGAAAACAGCTGAGAGATTAGGAGGGATGGGAGATGTTGCATTTACTGAAATACAGTTTTCTTTCCAAGATCCGGAATTTTAACATTGTATTCTGGCCGCTGGTCTTTCCGCTTGTGCTTGGAACTTTTTTCTATTTTGCATTCGGAAATATCAATGAAGCAGATTTTCAGACGGTTCCGGTGGCAGTGGTGAAGGAAGCTTCTGCGGATACGTTTTTAATGACCTATCTGGATGAAGTGGAAAAAAGCAGCCCAGATCTTTTAAAAGCAGAAGAAATGTCGGAAAAGGAAGCGCTGGAAGCACTGCAGGATAAAAAAGTAGAAGGGATTTATTATGTGGGAAAAGAGCCTTCCCTTACAGTAGCAGGAACCGGAATAGAAGAAAGTATCCTTCAGACAGTTCTCGACAGCTGTGAAAACACCAGAACGACCATCACCAATATCATGAAAAAAAATCCGCAGATGGATATGGAAACCATGAAATCCTTGTTAAGTTCCGACAGCCTGGTAAGGGAAGTCTCTCTTGGCGGCCGGACCATTGACGGAAATGTGCAGTTCTTTTACGCACTGATCGCCATGGCCTGCCTGTATGGATGCTTTATCGGATTTGGCTCTGCGATCGGGATTCAGGCCAATATCACACCTCTGGCAGCCAGAAGGTGTGTAACGCCGACCCACAAGCTGAAGCTGATCCTTACAGACCAGCTGACATCTTTTGCTCTGGGCTATGTGGACGTGATCATTCTGATCCTGTATCTCCGGTATATTCTCAATCTGGATTTTCAGGGACAGATGGGAAAAATGCTGGTGGTATCTTTTTTCGGAAGTCTCATCGGTGTATCTATGGGAATGTTTATAGGCAGCTTCGGAAAAATGCAGGAAGGCGTCAGAATCGGGCTCATGCTTGGAATCTCTATGGTAAGCAGCTTTCTTGCCGGACTGATGAACGGAAATATGAAGGATATCGTGGAAAAAAGTGTTCCGTTTGTGAACCGGATCAATCCTGCATCACTGATCTCAGATGCGTTTTACTGTATCAATGTATATGATGATATGACCAGATACTATAGAAATCTGATCACACTGGCGGTAATGTGCGTGGTGCTGGTGATGGCATCCTTTTTCATGGTCAGGAGGGAACGTTATGACAGTATTTAAAGGCTATATGAGGATCATGAAAAAAAATACAGGTCTGATCCTCCTGTATCTGGGCATTTTTTTCGGAGTGACAATGGCACTTCAGGCAGCGGCCGGTAAGGAAACTTATACCAGCTATGAAAGCGAAAAAATAAAGATCGGAGTGGTGGATAAAGACAACGGACCACTTGCAGAAGGACTGGTAAAATGGCTTGAAGGTACGCATCACGTGACCATGCTGGAGGATAACAGAGAGAAGCTTCAGGAAGAGCTTTTTTACAGAAATGTGGAGTACATCGTGGTGATTCCTGAGGATTTTTATGAGAACTGTATGGTAAACGGCGAAAGTATTTCTGTGACCAAGGTGCCCGGATCTTATTCGGCATATTATGTGGATCAGCAGCTTGAGAGCTGCCTGAATACAATGCGGACATATCTGAAAGCCGGTTTTTCCCAGAAGGAAGCGGCAACAGCGATCCTGGATAAAAAAAGAGGAGAAGTCACCATGCTGGATACAGATGAAAACAGTGGTACGTCCGGATGGCTCTATTATTTCCGATATATTCCATATCTGTTTCTTGCATTACTTTGCTATGTGATGGGATATGTTCTGATGGCTTTCAAAAAAGACGATATACCAAAGAGAATGCAGGCATCTGCGATCTCTGCAAGACGACAGAGTCTGGAAGGGCTTCTGGCCATGTTTGTGATGGGTGGGGGCTTATGGGGAATCGGTATGGCTGGAGCTATCCTTATGTATGGAAAAACATTTCTCAGTTCAGAAAATTTAGGATACTATGTACTGAACACTCTGGTAATGATGGCAGTGGCACTTTCACTTTCCTATCTGATCGGTCTTTTTGTAAAAAACAGCAACATGTTAAGCGGAATCGCAAATATCCTGTCTCTTGGAATGTGCTTTCTGTGTGGTGTGTTTGTTCCCATGAATATTATGGACAGAAACGTCCTGAAGGTGTCTCAGTTTCTTCCTGTGTACTGGTATGAAAACGTAAATGAGACTCTTGGAAGTTATAGCCACCTAACAGGTGAGGCAGCTGTATCGGTGTGGAAAGGCATTGGACTGGAAGCTATGTTTGCGGTAGTTTTTGTCTGCATGATCCTGGCAGTGACCAGGTATCAGAGGCAGAAATAACAGAAAATAATAGCAGATGGCTGTTAATTATGGTAGGATATAGCTGATAAAGATGATTTGCGGAGAAAAACATGAAAAAAATACAAGTTTTACTAAAACCACAATGTAATGCAGAAATTCAAAATCAGTTTGCAACAAAATTCGGAGATCAGTGCGAATTTACATTTCAGGGCAAAGAAACTGAGGATGCGATCGCAGCAGCAGAAGTAGTGATCGGAGAGCCAGAGGAAGAAGAAATCCTGAAAGCAGAAAATCTTCGCTGGATCCAGCTGACCTGGGCCGGTGCGGACAAATATACAAAAATGAAAGCATTTCCGACAGGAGTTACATTAACCAATGCTTCCGGCGCTTTTGGAAAGATCATATCAGAATATGTGATCGGGAATATCATTGCGCTGTACCGTGAACTTCCGAACTACTGGAAGAACAAACAGAAACACCTCTGGGTACAGAATCGATCATCAGAAACCATATATGGAAAAAACATTCTCATCCTGGGAACAGGGGATATAGGAAGAAATATTGCCCATAGAATGAAAGCGTTTGAAACGCATGTGACTGGAATAAAAAGAACTGCAGTCCCGGAGCATTTGCAGCAGATGAAAGAGTTTGATGAGGTATATGATCTGACAGCGCTGGATCAGCAGCTTCAGAAAGCGGATATTGTGATCGGCTGTCTCCCGGGAACACCGGAAACAAAAGGCCTTCTGAATTACGAACGGCTGTATTCCATGAAAAAAGATGCAATTCTGGTTAATGTAGGAAGAGGAAGCCTCATTCCAACAGAAGACCTGATCAGAGTACTGGAGGAAGGCCACTTAAAAGGAGCGGTCCTGGATGTATTTGAAACAGAACCATTGCCGGAGACATCACCTCTTTGGAATATGGAAAACGTCCTTATCACTCCACACATTGCAGGCCCGAGTTTCGGTGGAAACGCTGAAGTCCAGGATATGATCTGGAACATCTGTATGGAAAATATGGAACGATATCTGAATGGAAAAAAATTAAAAAATATTGTCCGGTTAAAGGATGGGTATTAAATAAAAAAGATAGTTACAAGCTCCTTCTGATAAACTGTGAAGCAGTTATCCGGTTATGAGCAAGTAGCGAAGCGGATTCTTTTATCCGCTTGACTAAAAATACATTTATGGATATTTAAGAAAGAGACAGAGTGCATAATGATAACACGCCAGAAACTGATCGATCAGATAGAAAAATACAAGCCATATAATGAGCAGGAGGAAAAAGATAAAATCCTGATCCTGGACTGGATCAGGAATAATGAGAATGCTTTTTCCAGGGAAAATGCAGTAGCCCATATGACAGCTTCTGCCTGGGTAGTAAACAGAGAACGGACGAAAGTCCTTATGGTATATCACAACATATACAATTCCTGGTCCTGGCTTGGAGGACATGCAGATGGAGAGACGGATTTACTGTTCGTTGCTGTCAGAGAAGTAAAAGAAGAGGCAGGGATTTCCAATGTTCGTCCGGTGTCAGAAGAGATTTTTTCCCTGGAATCCCTGACTGTAGACGGCCATATGAAAAAAGGAAAATATGTATCCAGCCATCTGCACTTTAACCTAACATATCTCCTTGAGGCAGATTCAGAAGAGGCTGTTTCCATAAAAGCAGATGAAAACAGCGGTGTAGCCTGGTTTTCACCGGAAGAAGCATTGATGAGATCAACAGAACCGTGGTTTGTGGAACATGTTTATATTAAGCTTTTGAAGAAAATGAATCTATGTTATAATGGGATAAAGACAAAAGAGGTTTGACATTGACTGAGCAAATACGAAAATCTGACTGTAATGTAAGACAATACAGTTTTGCAGGAATCGACGGGAAGCAAGGCTAAAATAAAAGAATAAAGGACTGGATTGTATGAAAATGCAGTCTTTTTTTTATTCATAAGGAATAGGGAAACTGTTAGCTGAGAAAGGGGGAAACAAACATGAAAAATTATTCAGAGGATGCGGACAGACAGTATCACATTCAGGTAGCAAAAGGAGAAGTGGGACGTTACGTTATTTTACCGGGAGATCCGAAACGCTGCAAAAAGATCGCACAGTATTTTGATGATCCGGTTTTGGTAGCAGATAACCGGGAATACGTAACATACACCGGAACACTGGACGGAGTGAAGGTAAGTGTGACATCTACCGGAATCGGCGGACCGTCCGCTTCTATCGCAATGGAAGAGCTGTATCGGTGCGGGGCTGATACATTTGTACGCATCGGAACCTGCGGTGGAATGCAGCCAGAGGTAAAAAGTGGTGATATTGTTGTTGCAACGGGCGCGATCCGTATGGAGGGCACCAGCAAAGAGTATGCACCTATTGAATTCCCGGCAGTGGCAAATCTGGAAGTGATCAATGCACTTGTGGAAGGAGCAAAGAAAGAAGAATGTGAATTCCACACAGGTGTGGTACAATGTAAGGATTCCTTTTATGGCCAGCATGAGCCGGAAACCAAGCCGGTCAGCTATGAACTGATGAATAAATGGGAAGCGTGGAAACGTCTCGGCTGTCTTGCGTCGGAGATGGAATCCGCTGCTCTTTTTATAGTGGCAAGCCATTTAAAAGTACGTGTGGGCTCCTGCTTCCTGGTGCTTGCAAATCAGGAAAGAGAGAAGCTGGGTCTGGATAATCCTGTGGTACATGATACCGATAAGGCAATCCAGGTTGCAGTACAGGCGATCCGTGAACTGATCCGTGCAGATCAGGCACAGAAAAAAGAAGAATAACGTATACATGCCTGATTCAGGAAAGGTGGGAAAATCATGGAAAAGAAGCAGATCAAAGAAATGATCGATCTGGCGATCAGACAGATGGACTATTCCTATGCGCCATACTCACATTTTCATGTAGGGGCGGTACTTCTTGCAAAAAACGGTACCTATTATACCGGGTGTAACATAGAAAATGCTGCATATACTCCAACAAACTGTGCGGAAAGAACTGCTTTTTTCAAAGCGGTCAGTGAAGGCATGAGAGACTTTCAGGCAATCTGTATCGTTGGCGGCAAGGATGGTGTTCCTACAGAGTATGCAGCACCCTGTGGAGTATGCAGACAGGTTATGATGGAGTTCTGTGATCCGGAAACCTTTCAGATCATACTGGCAGTCAGCAGAGAAAAATATGATATCTTTACGTTAAAGGAACTGTTGCCATTTGGATTTGGACCGGATAATCTGAAGAAACTGAAGTGATAAGCGCATGTGGATACGTGCAGAGATTTTCACGATATGAATGCAGTGAGAAGTAAAATATTGAAAAGTGATCGCCCGGATGTTGATATGACAGGCCGGGCGATCACTTTTTCTGCCATACAATAAAAAACGCTGAAAATCCTTAATTAAGGTTTTTCAGCGATTCTAATAGCAGGGGATGAGAGAATCGAACTCCCACCAAAGGTTTTGGAGACCCCTATCATACCATTTGACCAATCCCCTATATTAAATTGTGTTTTCATCACTGTTGCAATTATACATATAAAATATACAATTGTCAAGAGATGAGAGTGCTTTTTGTATAATAAAATATAAATAAAATTCTTCCTGTCATAAATCGGCAGAAAAGCGGAGATGGAGGGATTTGAACCCTCGCGCCGGTTGCCCGACCTACCGCATTTCGAGTGCGGACCCTTCAGCCACTTGGGTACATCTCCGGATGCAAACCTTTATTATTATATAAGGTATCCGGAGAAAGGTCAATCTTTTTTAAAACTTTTCTTTTTTGTATTATTGACGAATCTTCCAGACTATAATATGATAATGAGATAAAGTGTACAGACAGAAGTGGATGTGCAGAAATGGAGGGAATTATGAGCGATAAGAAATCAGCGATTCTCAGAGCGGCGAAGGGTCTTACTGAGAATTATGCTTCAGAAGAACTTTTTATGCCGAAGAGCGGTAGACGTTTGCCGAACCGTTCGGTGATCATTGATATAGTAAGAGATCTGAAATCTATTGTATTTCCGGGATATTTCAGTACGGATACCAGTGCTACCGTATTTCCGGAGTATTATGTGGGACACAGACTGAATGATCTTTATGACAGATTGAAGAATCAGATCGAGATCGCACTTCTTTATCACGGAGAGGAACCGGAAGAAGCAGCAGCTCATGCAGACAGAACTGCATGTGGATTTTTTGAGCAGCTTCCTGAGATCCAGAGACTGCTTCTGACAGATGTACAGGCTGGTTTTGATGGTGACCCCGCAGCCAAGAGCAAGGAAGAAATCATTTTTTCATATCCGGGATTATTTGCTATCTACGTGTATCGTCTGGCACATGTTCTTTATAAAGAAGAGATCCCATTTATCCCGCGCGTGATGTCGGAATATGCTCATGGCCGTACAGGAATCGATATCAACCCGGGAGCGACCATCGGAGAGTATTTCTTTATCGATCATGGTACCGGTGTGGTTGTAGGTGAGACTACAGAGATCGGAAATAATGTAAAACTGTATCAGGGAGTGACACTGGGAGCGCTTTCCACAAGAAAGGGACAGCAGCTTGCCAATGTAAAACGTCATCCGACGATCCGTGATAATGTAACGATCTATTCTAATTCCACAGTGCTCGGTGGTGAGACGGTTGTAGGAGAGAATACGATTATAGGTGGTAATACCTTTATCACAGAATCCATTCCTGCAAATACCAAGGTCAGTGCAAAAAGTCCAGAGCTTGTGATCAAGAAACCGAAGGCCCAGGTTTCTGCCACAAATGTATGGGAGTATTGATAAAAAATCCAATAAATAAAAAAATAAAAAATTTCAAAAAACCTGTTGACAAATAAAACAGCATGCTATATACTAATCATCGTTGCAGCGGTCAAGTGATCGGTAATCACCGAAGCGACGATGCGCGGGTGTAGTTCAATGGTAGAACACCAGCCTTCCAAGCTGGATACGTGGGTTCGATTCCCATCACCCGCTTATGCGATAGTGGCGTAGTTGGTAACGCGCGACCTTGCCAAGGTCGAGACCGCGGGTTCGAGCCCCGTCTATCGCTCTCATCGAAGGATGAAGATTTACAATTTCATAACTGCGGGTGTAGTTCAATGGTAGAACACCAGCCTTCCAAGCTGGATACGTGGGTTCGATTCCCATCACCCGCTTGTGCGATAGTGGCGTAGTTGGTAACGCGCGACCTTGCCAAGGTCGAGACCGCGGGTTCGAGCCCCGTCTATCGCTCTTCGGAACTCTGAGGATGATCAGAGTTCTTTTTTGTTGCGAAAAAATCCTCTGCTTTATTTTTATGCAGCAGAGGATTTTTCGCGTTATGTGTTACTGCGTAGCTTATTCAGTTGTTTCACCCTGATCGATCAGAGTATAGAAGGTCAGAAGATAAAGCCCGCATAAGCCTACAAGTCCGTAGATGATCCGGGAGAGCCAGCTCATGCTTCCGAACAGGAATGCTACCAGATTAAAATTAAAGAAGCCGATCAGACCCCAGTTTATGGCACCGACCACAGCAATGGTCAGGGTGAAGTACTGCAGACATTTATTTGACATAAGTCACCATCCTTTCGTTATACATGAAATAGTTTTTCATGGAATCGAAAAAATATACACAGGAATGAGAAAAAGAAAAACGGAAATTTCTGCCAGCCATGAAAAAATCATGAAGGAGAAATTTCCGTTTTCCTTTCATATGCAAGATAAAATGTAAATTTCCGGTTTATCGAATTTGGATCGTAAATATCCGCCAGGCGATTCCGATATCTTACTTCAGCTTCAGAATCTGAGAGGTTGTCTGTCCGCCGCTTACATTCAGAGTTTCTTTGCCCTGAAGCGTTACATCACTGGTAGTATCCTTCAGAAGAAATACCTGGCATACAGTGACGGTTTTTCCGGGATCAATGGTGCTCATGTAGTTATCTACAGCATCATCGCTGGCTTCCGGATAAGTTCCTTCCAGAACTTCTCCGTTCTGGGAAGCCTGCAGGGTGAAGTCTACAAATGCACTGGACTGGGAATCGCCGGAGTTTGTATAGTCGTAGTAGATCATCAGACAGGGATTTCCGCCGTAGTCCTTGGAAATCGCAAACTGTTTGAAACGGACGGAGAATTTGTCAGTTGTAATATCAATGGATGCACTTGTGCCCTCAGCAGAGGCCGTGCTGCCTGGGGTGGAAGAATCCTCTGCAGCGGCAGAACTGCTATCTGTGCTGTCATCCGTAAGCTGGGATGATATTTCGTCTTTTACGCTTTTGAAGTTTGCACACATAACCTTGACTGTGGTGTCATCCAGAGAAACGATCTTCCAGTCGCTGCCGATTTTGATCAGAGGATAGGTAATATCGATCTCACTGTATTTCTCATCAGCTGTGGAAGCATTTTCGGCAAGAAGTGCAGCGAGCATTTCCTGGATATCATCCTGTGTCATTTCCTTTCCGGCATAGGCTGCGACAGCAACCTTACGGGTGTATTCCTGAATAGTTGCTGCATAGATATTGGTTCCGTCAATATATTTCATGTGAACCGTTATCCTGGCAGTTCCGTTCTGGATGTCAAATTTGTTTTTGGTGATCTTGTAGGTCATTTTTTTGTTGACGGTAGTGAAGAAATCTGTGTAAGCAGAATCACGGATATCTGCATCATCCAGAGCGCTGAGATCATGACTCTGGAGAAGGTTCTCCATTGTGGTAAAATCCATGTTCTGCATTCCTGTGAGAAATTTTTCTGTGGCTTCTACCGGTTTATGGCGCTGCATCATATACCAGGCGGTTCCGCCGGCTGCGGCAGCGATCAGAAGGATGATCAGACAGATCACGAGAGGCTTTTTGCTTTTTTTCTTTCTGTGGGGAGTGTCGCCTTCAAAATCATTGGAGATCAATGATCTGGAGAGCTCATCGTCATAAAAATCATTATTGTCTTCTGTATTCATTATTCCTCCTTACAATAAGTCATTCTGGTTTTCGGGTGGGTAAGTCAGAGGATATCTGTTTGCATTTGCGGGCAAACAGCATCACCCTGTGTTACCGTAACGATTATATCATAGGTTTACTGTTTGAGAAACCCCCTGTGTTATGATATACTGGAAGACACAGAAAAAGTGGTTGAGTACAGGTGACAAAGCGGAATGCGAATGCCCGCTTTATGCAGCAGAAAAGGTGAGGTGAAATATATGTTACGGACAATTCAGTATTCATTTCCTTCAAAAGCAGACGGATTGGAAATTTCCTGCCTGGCAGTAGTGCCGGAGTTGGAACGTAATGAGAAATACCGTGGGATCATACAGATCGTTCACGGAATGAGTGAGTACAAGGAACGCTACATTCCTTTTATGGAATATATGGCAGAGCGAAAATATATAAGTGTGATCCATGATCACCGTGGCCATGGGAAAAGCGTACGCAGTAAAGAGGATCTTGGGTATATGTACGGTGGGGGGGCGGATGCCATGCTGCAGGATATCCATACGGTGAACTGCTTGATCAAGGATCATTTCCCAGGTATTCCGCTGATCCTTTTCGGACACAGCATGGGCTCTCTGGCAGTTCGTGCCTATGCAGCGCATCATGACAGCTGTATGGATATGCTGATCGTCTGCGGCTCACCCAGCTATAATGTATTTCGTCCGGTCGGAGTAGCTCTGGCAAAGGCGGGAAAGACTGTTTTCGGGCCTAAACACAGTGCGGGTCTGATCGAGATGATGTCTTTTGGAAGCTATGCAATGCGCTTTAAAAAAGAAAAAAACCGTTTTTCCTGGATCTGCTCTGATCCGCAGGTTGTGCAGGATTATTCGGATTCAGAATACTGTGGATTTACCTTTACGGATGATGCATATCTGGCACTTTTTGACCTGATGAAAAGAGCCTATGATGTGAAGCACTGGAAGTGTACAAAGCCGGAAATGCCGGTGCTGTTTATCAGTGGGGCGGAGGATCCCTGCATGGGAAATGTGAGACAGTTTGCGAAGTCTGTCCGTGCCATGCGTTGTGCAGGATACCGGGATGTCCGGGGAAAATTATATCCGGGAATGCGCCACGAGATCCTGAATGAGAAAGACAGGGAAAAGGTTTATCATGATATATTTACATATATCTGCAAAAAAGGACTTTGAACGCTCTGTGACAGAGTGATATAATAAAAATCTGAGTGCTCCTGCAGACATCTGTGAGAGGGCGCAACTACTGAGAAAACAGGAGGATTCGTAAATTATGAGAGCAAGTGGGATTTTACTTCCAGTGTCCAGTCTGCCATCGAAATATGGGATCGGATGCTTTTCTGAGGAAGCATATGAGTTTGTAGACCAGCTGGCAAGAGCAGGACAGAAATACTGGCAGATTCTTCCTCTCGGACCTACCGGATATGGAGATTCACCATACCAGTCTTTTTCTACCTTTGCGGGAAATCCGTATTTTATTGATCTGGAGGCTTTTGTAAAAGAGGGATATCTGGATAAAAGTGATTGCGAGGACTGTGACTGGGGTACAAACGAGAGCTATGTGGATTATGAGAAGATTTATAATTCCAGATTTCGGCTTTTGAGAAAAGCCTTTGAAAATTATGACTGTGAGACAGATCAGGAGTACCGGAAGTTTGTAAAAGAAAATGCTGCCTGGCTGGAAGATTACAGCCTGTATATGGCAATCAAGGACAGCCTGAATGGGATCAGCTGGATCGAATGGCCTACGGAACTTAAAAACAGAGAAAAAGCTGCATTGGCTGAAGAAAGAGAGAAGCTTGCAAAAGAAGTGGGATTTTACTGTTTCCAGCAGTTCTGCTTTTTTAAACAGTGGACAGCACTGAAAGCTTATGCAAATGCTAAGGGAGTGGAGATGATCGGAGACATCCCGATCTACGTTGCGTTTGACAGTGCGGATGCCTGGGCACAGCCGGAATTGTTCCAGTTTGATAAGGAAAATATTCCGATCGGCGTTGCCGGATGTCCGCCGGATGCTTTTTCCGCCACAGGGCAGCTCTGGGGAAATCCGCTTTATGACTGGGAATATCACAAGAAAACAGGCTATGCATGGTGGACACGCCGAATGGCAAATTGTATGAAGCTTTATGATGTGGTAAGGATCGACCATTTCAGAGGCTTTGATGAGTATTATTCCATTCCGTACGGAGATAAAACTGCGGAGTTCGGTCACTGGGAAAAGGGACCGGGAATGGATCTGTTCCGTGCGCTTGAAAAGAATCTTGGAAAGCTGGATGTGATCGCAGAGGATCTTGGTCTCCTTACAGACAGTGTGATCGAGATGGTGGAAGAATCCGGATTCCCGGGAATGAAGGTATTGCAGTTTGCTTTTGACGAGAATGAGGACAGTCCGTATCTGACGCACAGATATGAAAGGAATTGCATTGTTTACACAGGTACTCATGACAATGAGACAACAAGAGGATGGTTCCGCAATCTGAGCCAGCATGACCGAAATTTTGCCAGGGCCTATATTGGCTGTGAGGGCAAGCATGAGACTGCGGCAGTGTGGAGCATGATACGTGCGGCGATGTCCAGTGTTGCAGATCGCTGTGTGATCCCGGTACAGGATTATCTCTGCCTTGGAAATGAGGCAAGGATCAATGAACCGTCAACTCTTGGTGACAACTGGAAGTGGCGTATGAAAAAAGGCCAGCTCAATGAAACAATTATTCAGAAGATTTATAAAATGACAAAGCTTTATGGAAGACTTGTAAAAGAAGAAACGGAAGAGAAGGAAAAAACAGAAGCTGACAGGGAAAAGATATCTGACAAATAGAGAAATATAAGGATATCAGAAAGGACAGAAATACATCATGGAAGAACAGAAAAGAGAAAATAAGGAAGAGCTGCAGCAGGAAACTGCTGAGGAAAAGAATTCCGGACAGGGAAATTCTTCCACAAGAAGCAGTCTTCTGTGGATCTTTGCAGGAGGCTATCTTGTGTATACAGGATATCGTCTCTGCGCCAGTGTCATAAGCGGAGCAGAAGACTCCGGTGTGGTATTTCTGGCAGCGGGAGGTATTTTTGTTGTGATCGGAGCAGTGCTTTTGATCATGGCGATCCGTAATCTTGCAAAGGCTGGCGCACAGAAACATGAGCTGGAAGAAGCTGCTGCGAAAAAAGCGGCAGAGGAAGCTTCTCAAAATCCGGAAACCGTGGCAAAGAAAAAAATGTCAATTGCGGAGCGGGCGCATCTTGCGGAAAATCTGGATGACGCACCGGAGGAGAAAGACGAAAAATAAAACTGGATGCAGGTGAGAGTAAAATGCCTGCTGAGATATGACGATTAGTAATAGCAAAAACGGAACATCATAAGGCCCAAAAATCCTTATGTATGTTCCGTTTTTTAGATCAGGCAGATCGCAAAACAGTTATCTGCGTCTTTGCGCGTTTCTGCGTTTTTTTCGAGATTTTTTTCTGTTGGGGGTATGTAAGGTAGACCAGCAGAATGCCTGTACCAGCAAAATTCCGATCATTGCTCCGCAACTGTCGATCCCTACATCCCTTACGGAAGGTCCGCGGGCCTCTACAAAAGACTGATGGTATTCATCCAGTCCGGCAAATCCCACACATACAAATCCGGCAAGGAGCATCAGCCAGATTCCCCGAACTCCGTATACATAGAGGGGGAAGGAAATAGATATGGCCAACAGGCAGTATTCTGTCATGTGAGCAGCCTTACGGACATAAAATTCGATACCTGCAGCTTCCTGGGAAAGCTGTTCCAGGCTTTTGCCGGAAGCTAATATTTCGTTTTTGGTTTCTACGATCTGGTAGCTGATCTTATAGCTCAGGGCACCGGAAACATCTCCGGTCTGTGCGGAAAAAGAGTAGATCACGCACATCATCAGGATCGCAGGTGCAAAAGAAAAAGGTTTTAATAATGTAATCAGTATTTTCATGGCTCTTAATATAGCACTCCCGCATGGAAAAGTCCAGAAAAATACAGAAAAAGAACAGGGAAAAGGAAAAACAGGGAGAGAAGGTTAAATGGGATAGGAGGTTAAAGGGGAAGTGGACAGTAAGGACTGAAATGTGTTAGAATATAAAATAAATTTCAGGGGCATTTTTAAGAAAAAAGCAGCCCGGGATCGAATAGAAGAAAATTACAGGAGGAAATCAACAAATGAGTCTTGCAGATAATATATTCATTGACATGTGCAAAGATGTCATAGAAAACGGAACCAGCACAGAAGGTGAGAAGGTACGTCCTGTGTGGGAGGATGGAACTCCGGCTTATACCATCAAGAGATTTGGTGTTGTGAACCGTTATGATCTCCGGAAGGAGTTTCCGGCACTGACTTTAAGAAAAACAGCGTTAAAGAGTGCAATGGATGAGATTCTATGGATCTGGCAGCAGAAATCCAATAATATCCATGATCTTCACAGCCACATCTGGGACAGCTGGGCAGATGAGAATGGTTCCATCGGAAAAGCCTACGGCTATCAGTTAGGTGTGAAGCATCAGTATAAAGAGGGAATGATGGATCAGGTAGACAGAGTTCTTTTTGATCTTAAGAACAATCCGTACAGCAGAAGGATCATGACCAATATTTATGTACATCAGGATCTCCACGAGATGAATCTTTACCCATGTGCCTATTCCATGACTTTCAATGTAACCAAGGAACCCGGAAAAGACAAGCTGGTCCTTAATGCAGTGCTGAACCAGAGATCGCAGGATATCCTGGCTGCAAACAACTGGAATGTGTGTCAGTATTCTCTTCTTCTCATGATGATCGCACAGGCCTGCGATATGGAAGCCGGAGAGCTTGTTCATGTGATCGCAGACTGCCATATTTATGATCGTCATATTCCGGTAATTAAAGAACTGATCTCCAGAAAACCGTATCCTGCACCGACAGTAAAACTGAATCCGGAGATAAAGGATTTTTATAAATTCACCACCGATGATCTGATCGTGGAGAATTATGAGACATGGCCACAGATCAAAAATATTCCCATTGCAGTATAATTGCATAAAGAAAGGAAGAAAGAATGAATATTATTGTTGCAGCAGATAAAAACTGGGGAATCGGAAGAAATAATGAACTTCTGGTAAGTATTCCGGCAGATATGAAGATGTTCCGTGAGGAAACTACAGGAAAAGTGGTTGTTATGGGAAGAAAAACACTGGAGTCTTTTCCAAACGGACTTCCTCTGAAAAACAGAACCAACATTGTGATCACCGGCAACAGGGATTATCAGGTAAAAGGTGCGGTGATCGTTCACAGCATCGAGGAAGCACTGAAGGAAGTGGAGAAATATCCGGCAGAGGATGTGTACTGTATCGGCGGAGACAGTATTTACAAACAGATGCTCCCGTACTGTGATACAGCTCATGTGACAAAAATCGATTTTGCATATGAAGCGGATGCGTATTTTCCAAACCTGGATGAGGACCCGGACTGGGAGATCACAGCGGAGAGTGAAGAACAGACATACTTTGATCTGGAATATGCGTTTGTAAAATACGAGAGAAAAGATAGGTAATGTGAGCACAGATCATAAAGCAGAATGAGAATGCCCGCTTTGTACAGAAAAACAATGAAGAAATAATAAAAAAACAGACCACCGAAAAAAATACGGCGGTCTGTTTTTTTTACTTAATGAATGTTATGTATAATATCAAAATCCGGTAATTACTCGATTACGTGGATCCATCCCTTCGGTGCTTCGATGCGTCCCATCTGGATACCGGTCAGTGTGTCGTACAGCTTCTGGATGACCGGACCCATCTTCTCCATTCCGCTTGGGAAGCAGATTTCCTTGCCGTGATCATTGATCTTTCCGACAGGAGAGATAACTGCAGCAGTACCGCAAAGACCACACTCTGCAAAATCTTTAACCTCATCGAAGTAGACCTCACGCTCTTCAGCTTCCAGTCCAAGGTATTCCTTTGCAACGTAGATCAGAGAACGACGTGTGATGGAAGGAAGGATGCTGTCAGACTTCGGTGTTACAACCTTGCCGTCTTTAGTAACGAAGATGAAGTTTGCTCCGCCTGTCTCCTCAACTTTTGTACGAGTCTTGGGATCAAGGTACATGTTCTCATCAAAGCCCTGTTTGTGAGCATCTACGATAGCATGAAGGCTCATTGCGTAGTTCAGGCCAGCCTTGATGTTACCGGTTCCGCAAGGTGCGGCACGGTCATAGTCGCTGACACGGATCGTGATCGGTTTGGCGCCGCCTTTAAAGTACGGACCAACCGGTGTTGTAAGGATACGGAACTGATATTCGTCAGCCGGTTTAACACCGATCACGGCGTTGGAACCAAACATGTACGGGCGAAGATAAAGTGTTGCGCCGGAACCATATGGCGGAACCCATGCAGCATTTGCCTTAACAACCTGCTCAACAGCGTCGATAAATCTTTCCTTCGGGAATACTGGCATTTCAAGTCTTGCTGCAGATGCAGCCATACGCTCTGCGTTCAGGTCAGGACGGAAAGTAACGATATGTCCGTCTTCTGTTGTGTATGCCTTCAGACCCTCGAATACACTCTGAGAATACTGAAGCACACCAGCACACTCGTTGAGTACGATATTAGGGTCTGTGCTTAAAGTACCCTCATCCCATTTTCCATCTTTAAAATTAGACACATATCTGTAGTCGGTTGGCATGTAAGCGAATCCGATGCTGGACCAGTCGATGTTCTTTTTTTCCATAACGATTCCTCCGTTTACAATTTTTACTTTTTACCATTGTAAAACTTTTACGTGATGACTTCAATAGTTTTTTGTTCCTTTTTTTCATTTGCTTGTAATTTTAATATGATTTCGATATAATAAAAATTATCTATGGACTGGAGGGAAAAATGGACAATCACGAATTTGAAGACCTTGGAAAAAAGATGCAGGATATTGTAGATAATGCAGTGAATTCAAACAGCTATCACGAATTAAGCCATACGATCAACCAGACAGTAAATAAGGCCATTGATTCCGGAAGCGAAGCGCTGAAAAATGCGCTGAATTCCGTGTTTGATCCGGGTGCTGATCCGGAATTCCGTAAGAAAAGCTATACATACCAGAGCCCTTATTACGGAAGAAGCAGAAAAGCAAAGCAGCAGGCTGCAAGGAAACAGTCGGAACTGCTCTACGGAAAGACTACCGGTGAGAATCTCAAAGGCATGATGATGGCAGTTTCCGGTGGGATACTTTTAAGTGGCATGGGGCTTGGAGCCATGGTGCTTCTGATCTGGATGGGCATTGGACACAGCGGTGCGCTTGCAGCAGGTGTGCTTGGAGTGATGTGTGCAGGCGCAGCAGGTGGCGGTGCTCTTTTGGGAGCAGGAACAAGCCGTCTCGGAAGACTGGGACGTTTCCAGAAATATATCCGTGCGCTGGGAGACCACACCTACTGTAATTTTCAGAAGCTTGCCCAGGCAGCAGGAAAGAACGAGAAATTTGTAAAAAAAGATATCAGCAGAATGATCCAGAAGGGCTGGTTTCTGGAAGGCCATGTGGATGAGCAGGGAACCTGTCTAATCACCAGTAATGAAACCTATCAGCAGTATCTGGAAACACAGAAGCAGCTGGAGCTTCGTAAACAGGAAGCAGATCCTAAGGTTCAGCTGGAGGAGAATATGAGTCCGGAAGCCCAGGAAGTCCTGAGAAAAGGAAATGAATTTCTTGTAAAGATCCGTGAGAGCAATGACGCCATTCCCGGGGAAGAAATTTCCGCAAAGATTTCCAGGATGGAAATGATCGTTCAGAAAATTTTTGAGCGTGCAGGAGAGCATCCGGAGGTGATTCCGGATCTTAAGAAAATGATGGATTACTATCTGCCCATGACTGTGAAGCTTCTGGATGCTTATGAGGATATGGATGGACAGCCTGTACAGGGCGAGAATATCACGGCTTCCAAGAAAGAAATTGAAGAAACCATTGATACACTGAATATTGCTTTTGAGAAACTTCTGGATTCCATATTCCGGGATACCGCATGGGATGTATCCACCGATATTTCTGTGCTGCATACAGTTCTGGCACAGGAGGGACTGACAGAGGATGATTTCGAAAAAATGAAACAGAATGCGGAAATGAAATAAGTACAACGAGCAGATCAGAAGCTGGAATACAGACATCTGCCGGAAGGTACAGCTGATCAAGGAGAATGCTTATGGGAGAAGAATTTAAAGACTTTGAGGTAGAAGCACCGGTGCTGACTTTGGAACCGGATCTCACGGAAGAAAAAGAAGAAATTGCAAAAAAAGAACCGGAGAAACCCCAGGAGCCTGCAGTAGAGGAACCGGTGTTATCTCCACAGGAACAGAAAATCGTAGAAGATTTTGCAGCAAAGATCGATATTGAAAATACAAACCAGATCCTGCAGTACGGAGCCGGCACTCAGAAGAAGATGGCAGATTTTTCTGATGCAGCGCTGGTAAATGTGAAGACACAGGATCTTGGGGAGGCAGGAGAGCTTCTTGCAAATGTGGTAGGAGAATTGAAGGATTTTGATGCCACAGAGGAAAAGGGATTTTTCGGCTTTTTCAAAAAACAGACAGCGAAGGTGGAAACTCTGAAAAACCGTTACACAAAGGCCGAGGGAAATGTGACGAAGATCACGGAAGCTCTGGAGCAGCACCAGATGCGTCTGATGAAAGATTCTGCCGTGCTGGATAAAATGTATGAGCAGAACCTTGCATACTTTAAAGAACTTTCCATGTACATTCTTGCAGGTAAAAAGAAGCTTAGGGAAGTCAGAGAAGGCAAGCTCAACGAATTGCATCAGAAGGCAGCGGCAAGCGGACTTCCGGAAGATGCACAGGCTGCCAATGATCTGGAAAGCAAATGTGACCGCTTTGAGAAAAAGCTTCATGATCTGGAGCTTACCAGAACCATTTCTATGCAGACTGCACCGCAGATCCGCATGATCCAGAACAATGATACGACGATGATCGAGAAGATCCAGACAACCATTGTAAATACCATTCCTCTCTGGAAAAGCCAGATGGTGCTGGCTCTAGGGATCGCGCACTCCACAGAAGCCGCACAGGCACAACGGCAGGTTACGGATTTTACCAATGAACTTCTGAAGAAAAATGCGGAAACGCTTCACCTGGCATCTGTGGAAACTGCAAAGGAATCCCAGCGTGGTATTGTAGATATTGAAACTCTGAAAAAAACCAATCAGGAACTGATCCAGACACTGGATGATGTGATGAAGATCCAGCAGGAAGGCCGTGAAAAACGTCAGGCAGCAGAGGCAGATATGAGACGTATGGAAAACGAACTGAAAACAAAGCTGCTGGAGATCCGACGTTAGGAGTAAGAGTAAAAAGATAGTTCGGAAAGGAAAGGCAGGGCGTTTGAAGACACCTGCCTTTCAGGATTCATAAAGGAGATTTTTATGTACAGAGATCATACAAAAGTAATAAAAATTGGAAATCGTGTTATCGGAGGAGGAAATCCGATCCTTATCCAGTCCATGACCAATACGAAAACTGAAGATGTAGAAGCAACGGTTGCGCAGATCCTTTCACTGGAAAAAGCAGGCTGTGATATTATCCGCTGCGCAGTTCCTACTATGGAAGCTGCGAAGGCTTTATCCCAGATCAAAAAACAGATCCATATTCCGCTGGTTGCGGACATCCATTTTGATTATCGCCTTGCCATTGCAGCCATGGAGAACGGTGCGGACAAGATCCGTATCAATCCGGGAAATATCGGTTCCAAAGAGAGGATCCAGGCAGTTGTGGATACAGCAAAGGAACGGAATATCCCTATTCGTGTAGGAGTAAACAGCGGTTCCCTTGAAAAAGAACTGGTAGAAAAATATCACGGTGTTACAGCCGAAGGACTTGTGGAGAGTGCTCTTGATAAGGTGCACATCATTGAAGAGATGGGATATGACAATCTTGTGATCAGCATCAAATCTTCTGATGTTCTCATGTGCGCCAGAGCCCATGAACTGATTGCAGAAAAAACACAGTATCCTCTTCATGTGGGAATTACAGAAGCAGGAACTCTGTATTCGGGAAATATCAAATCAGCTATCGGACTTGGGATCATCCTGTATCAGGGAATCGGAGATACCATCCGTGTTTCTCTGACAGGCGCGCCGCTGGAAGAAGTGAAATCAGCCAAAAGGATCCTGAAAACGCTGGGACTTCGCAAAGGAGGCGTGGAGGTTGTTTCCTGTCCGACCTGCGGAAGAACAAAAATCGATCTGATCGGCCTTGCAAACCAGGTAGAGACCATGGTACAGGATATTCCTCTTGATATCAAGGTTGCGGTTATGGGCTGTGTGGTAAACGGACCGGGAGAGGCAAAGGAAGCAGATCTCGGAATTGCAGGAGGCGATGGTGTTGGTCTTCTGATCCGGCATGGAGAGGTTGTAAAAAAAGTACCGGAAACGGATCTTCTGGATACACTTCGTCAGGAACTTCTTACCTGGAATGAGCAGGAGTCATAATGGAGAAAGATTTTTTTGATGTATTTCCGCATCTTAAAGTGAAGAAAGAGCTGGAAGAACTTCTGGACATGGTATTTGTGACAAAGGTTTCCATGAACCCCGGAAGAACTCATCTGAGGGTTTATATCGAAAGCAGCCGCTGGATACACAAGAAGAATATTTTTGCGCTGGAGGATGAGATCGAACGGCAGTGCTTTCCGGGGATTCCCATGACTGTAACAGTTGTGGAAAAATTTCATCTTTCCGAGCAGTATACACCGGAGAACTTTCTGGAAAGCTACCGTTCCAGTATGGAGATGGAGCTGCGCAACTATAACATGCTGGAGTACAATCTGTTCCGTAGATCAAAAATCATTTTTACAGGAAAAGATACCTTGCGTATGGAGCTTCCGGATACGGTTATTTCCAGACAGAAAAGCGAAATACTTGTTGAATATTTTCATAAGGTTTTCTGTGAACGCTGCGGTATGGATCTGAAAGTGGAACTGGATTTTGTGGAAGTGAAAGAGAGTAAATACCGGAAAAATGCTGCACTTCAGATCAAACAGGAAGTGGAAAATGTCCTGAAGCATGCCAAACTCAGCGGGGATCAGGAAAGCGAACCGAAGCAGGAGGATACAGCCAGGGAAGAGACAAAGAAAACCTCTGGAGATAAGAGCGGCGAAAAGACAAACGAGAAGAAATCCGTTGACAAAAAACAGCAGAAGGTTCAGAAGGGGGATTTCCGCGGCAGCTTCGGATTCCGCAGGGACAGCAATCCGGATGTGGTTTACGGCAGAGATTTTGATGGAGAAACGATTCCGCTGGAGAGCATTACCGGTGAGATGGGTGAGGTTATCATCCGATGTCAGGTTATGGATGTGGAAGCTCGTGAGATCCGAAATGAGAAAACGATCCTGATCTTCCCTGTGACCGATTTTACGGACAGTATTGTTGTGAAGATGTTTCTGCGTAACGAGCAGGTTCCGGAAGTGACGGAAAGTGTAAAAAAAGGCGCATTCCTGAAGCTGAAGGGAGTTACCACCATTGACCGTTTTGACAGTGAGCTTACTATTGGAAATATTACAGGTATCAAGAAAATCGCCAATTTTACCAGCACAAGAATGGATACCAGTCCTCAGAAGCGTGTGGAGCTTCACTGTCACACCAAGATGAGCGATATGGATGGTGTCAGCGATGCAAAGGCATTGGTAAAACGTGCCTATGAGTGGGGACATAAGGCTATCGCTATCACGGATCATGGCGTGGTGCAGTCCTTCCCGGAGGCAAATCACTGCTTTGATGCCTGGGGCGGTTGTGTTCCAAAGGAGTCTGATTTTAAGGTGCTCTATGGAATGGAAGCGTATCTGGTAGACGATCTGAAGGGTATGGTCACCAATTCCAAAGGGCAGCGGCTGGATGGAGATTTTGTTGTTTTTGATATTGAGACTACGGGATTCTCAGCACTAACCTGCAGGATCATTGAGATTGGCGCGGTAAAAGTGGAAAAAGGACAGATCACAGATCGTTTTTCCACCTTTATAAACCCGGAAGTGCCCATTCCGTTCCGTATTGAGCAGCTGACAAGCATCAATGATTCCATGGTCCTGGATGCACCTGTGATAGAGGAAGTACTGCCGAAATTCCTGGAATTCTGTGAGGGCTGCGTAATGGTGGCCCATAATGCGGACTTTGATATGAGCTTTATTATTGAAAACTGTAAACGGCAGGGGATTTCGGATGATTTTACTTATGTGGATACCGTTGGTATGGCTAGATTCCTTCTTCCTGCCCTGAACCGTTTTAAACTGGACACGGTAGCCAAGGCAGTAGGTGTTTCTCTTGATCATCACCACAGAGCTGTGGATGATGCGGCATGTACCGCAGAGATTTTTGTGCGGTTTGTAAAGATGCTGGAAGAAAGAGATATTTTTGATGTGGATGAGATGAACAGGCAGGGTGCGGTTTCACCGGATACCATCCGAAAGCTGCCCACATACCATGCTATTGTTTTTGCAAGAAATGAGACCGGAAGGATCAATCTGTACAAGCTGGTAAGCCAGTCCCATTTAAAGTACTATCACAGAAGACCAAGGGTTCCCAAAAGTGTGCTGGAAAAATACAGGGAAGGCCTTCTGGTGGGAAGTGCCTGCGAGGCAGGAGAGCTTTATCAGGCACTTCTTCGCAATGCACCGGATCAGGAGATCGCCAGACTGGTAAATTTTTATGACTATCTGGAAATCCAGCCTCTTGGGAACAATGCGTTTATGCTTGCGGATGAAAAACATGATATGATCAATTCAGAGGAAGACTTAAAAGAGATAAACCGGAAGATCGTAAAACTTGGAGAACAGTTCAAAAAACCGGTGGTTGCCACCTGTGATGTGCATTTTATGGATCCTCAGGACGAGGTTTACCGACGGATCATCATGGCAGGAAACGGATTTTCTGATGCAGATAACCAGGCCCCGCTTTATCTTCGTACAACGGAGGAAATGCTGGAGGAATTTTCCTATCTGGGAAGTGAAAAGGCGGAAGAGGTGGTGATCACCAATACCAATAAGATCGCGGATATGATCGAGAAGATATCACCGATTCATCCGGATAAATTTCCACCGGTCATTGAGAACTCCGAGCAGGATCTTAAGAATATCTGTTTCACGAAGGCCCACGAAATGTACGGAGATCCGTTGCCGAAGATCGTGGAGGACCGCCTGGACAGGGAGCTGAATTCTATTATCTCCAATGGTTATGCGGTAATGTATATCATTGCACAGAAGCTTGTGTGGAAGTCCAATGAGGACGGCTATCTGGTTGGATCCCGTGGTTCTGTAGGTTCTTCTCTGGCAGCGACCATGTCCGGTATCACGGAGGTAAACCCTCTGCCGCCTCATTATCTCTGTCCGAATCCGGACTGTAAATACAGTGATTTTGATTCCCCTGAGGTGAAAAAATACGCGGGTATGGCAGGATGTGATATGCCGGATAAGATCTGTCCGAAATGCGGTGCCAGGATGAACAAGGAAGGCTTTGATATTCCTTTTGAGACATTCCTTGGTTTTAAAGGTGATAAGGAGCCGGATATCGACCTGAACTTTTCCGGTGAATATCAGGCCAATGCCCACCGGTATACGGAGGTTATCTTCGGAAAAGGGCAGACCTTTAAGGCGGGAACCATTGGTACCCTTGCGGAAAAAACCGCATTTGGTTATGTGAAGAACTATTATGAGGAACGGGGGCAGCACAAGCGTTACTGTGAGATCAACCGTATCGTGAAGGGCTGTACCGGTGTCCGCCGTACCACTGGCCAGCATCCGGGAGGTATCATCGTACTGCCTATGGGTGAGGAGATTGAGAAATTTACACCTGTGCAGCACCCGGCCAATGATGTGAACAGTGATATCATCACCACACATTTTGATTACCATTCCATTGACGGAAATCTTCTGAAGCTTGATATACTTGGACACGATGATCCGACCATGATCCGTATGCTGGAGGATCTGACCGGCATCAGTGCAAGAACAGTTCCGCTGGACCAGAGAGATGTCATGTCCCTGTTTGCGGGAACGCAGGCTCTGGGGATCAGTCCGGAGGATATCGGCGGCTGCAGGCTGGGATGCCTCGGGATCCCGGAGTTTGGTACAGACTTTGCCATGCAGATGTTGATCGATACCAAGCCGAAATATTTTTCCGACCTGGTACGTATTGCTGGACTTTCCCACGGCACGGATGTATGGCTTGGAAATGCCCAGGTATTGATCCAGAATGGTACAGCTACCATTTCCACAGCAATCTGTACGCGAGATGATATTATGATCTATCTCATCGGAAAAGGAGTGGAAAGTGGTCTGGCGTTTACCATCATGGAGAGTGTCCGTAAGGGAAAGGGTCTTCGTGAGGAATGGATCCAGACTATGAAAGAGCATGATGTTCCGGACTGGTATATCTGGTCCTGTAAGCTGATCAAGTACATGTTCCCGAAAGCCCATGCGGCAGCCTATGTTATGATGGCGTATCGTATCGCCTGGTATAAAGTGTTTCATCCACTGGCTTATTATGCAGCATTTTTCAGTATCCGTGCCACTTCCTTTTCCTATGAACTGATGTGCATGGGAAAAGAACGTCTGGAATATTATATGGCGGAGATCCGGAAAAAAGGTGATGAGGCATCCAAGAAGGAACAGGATACACTGAAGGATATGAGGATCGTACAGGAAATGTACGCCAGAGGTTTTGATTTTGTGCCGATCGATCTTTATAAGGCAAAGGCACACCGGTTCCAGATCATCGGAGATAAACTGATGCCTGCTCTGGATACCATAGAGGGTCTTGGAGATAAGGCAGCAGAGGCAGTTGTGGATGCTGCCGCAAAAGGCAGATTCCTTTCCAAGGATGATTTCCGTGATCGTACCAAGGTCAGCAAGACCGTTATCGATCTGATGGATGATATGGATCTTTTTGGAGATATCCCGCAGTCCAATCAGATGTCACTGTTTGATTTTACGGGTTGATATATGATACCGGAAGGGCTTACAATAAATAAAAAATACTGCCGTTTATCCTGAAGGCTGATCTGGCAGTGAGAACTCCCAGGAGGATACCAGATACTATGAAAAAAGAAGAATTAAGATACCTGCAGCGACTTGCGGAGCTATATCCTACTATAGCAAAGGCTTCAACAGAGATCATCAATCTGCAGTCTATATTAAACCTTCCGAAAGGTACCGAGCATTTCATGTCGGACATTCATGGAGAATACGATGCGTTTTCCCATGTTCTTCGGAATGGATCAGGGGCTGTACGAAAAAAGATCGATGATGTATTCGGACATACCTTAAGCAACAGCGACAAACGTTCTCTTGCCACACTGATCTATTATCCGAAGGAAAAGATGGAGGTTGTAAAAAAACAGGAAGAAGACATGGAGAACTGGTACAAGATCACACTTTATCGTCTGATCGAAGTATGCAAGACAACGGCATCCAAATATACCCGTTCCAAGGTCCGTAAGGCACTTCCTGCAGACTATGCATATGTGATCGAGGAGCTGATCACAGAGAAAGCGGAAGTTCTGGACAAAGAAGCATATTACGATGCCATCGTCAATACGATCATTGAGATCGGCCGGGCAGAGAATTTTATCATTGCCCTGGCAGAACTGATCCAGCGTCTTGTTGTGGATCATCTTCATGTGCTGGGAGATATTTATGACAGAGGTCCGGGCCCGCATTTCATCATGGATCGTTTGATGAAATATCATTCGCTGGATATCCAGTGGGGAAATCATGATGTGGTCTGGATGGGAGCTGCTACAGGACAGAAAGCCTGCATTGCAACGGTGATCCGGAACAGCATCCGTTACCGAAATATGGATATTCTTGAGGATGGATATGGGATCAATCTCATGCCCCTGGCAACCTTTGCAATGGAGGCTTATAAGGATGATCCATGTACTGCTTTTGAGATGAAGGGAGATGCCAATAACTATAGTATTCTGGAAGAAGAGCTTGGACGGAAAATGCACAAGGCTATTGCCATTATCCAGTTTAAGCTGGAGGGGCAGCTGATCCGCCGGCACAAAGAATTCCATATGGAAAATCGTTGTTTGCTTCATAGGATCGATCCGAAAAAGGGAATGATCACACTTCCGGACGGAAAAGAATATCCGCTGACCGATACATATTTTCCTACTATTGACTGGAAAAAGCCATATGAACTTACTACAGAGGAAAAGGATGTAATGGAACGCTTGGATTCCGCGTTCCGAAACTGCGAGAAACTGCAGAATCATGTCCGGCTTCTTCTGGACAAGGGAGGCCTTTATAAAACTTATAATGGAAATCTTCTGTTCCATGGAAGTATTCCGCTTAATGAGGATGGAAGTCTGAAAGAAGTCCAGATTTATGGAAAAACCTACAAAGGAAAAGAATTGTACGATGTTCTTGAGACTTATGTGCGCCGGGCGTTTTTCTCTGTAAATGAGGATGAAAAGCGTAAAGGCAGAGATATTATGTGGTATATCTGGGCAGCTCCGAATTCACCGCTGTTCGGAAAAGACAAGATGACCACCTTTGAGCGTTATTTTATTAAAGATAAGGAAACACATAAAGAAACTAAAAATGCCTACTATCATCTTCTGGAAAATGAGGATGTTGTAGATGATCTGCTCCGTGAATTCGAACTGGATCCGGAAAAAGGTCACATCATCAACGGGCATGTGCCGGTTCACCAGAGTGAGGGAGAGAGTCCTGTAAAATGCAATGGCAAAGTTCTTGTGATCGACGGCGGTTTTTCCAGACCATATCAGAAGGTTACGGGGATTGCCGGTTATACACTGGTTTATAATTCCTACGGGCTGATCCTGTCTGCTCATGAGCCTTTTACTTCTGCGGAAGAAGCGGTAGCCAAGGAGCAGGATATTGTTTCCAACAGGGTGGCAGTTCACTACAATAACAAACGTACTCTGGTCGGTGATACCGATACCGGAACTGCTCTGAAGGAAAGGATCAGTGAGCTGATCCAGCTTCTGGAAGTTTACAGAAAAGGTATCATCAAAGAGAAAAAATAAGCAGAATTGAGAAATACAAGAAGGGTTTCCTGTATGCTATAGTAAACAGAGGTAATGCAGATGAGAAAAAACAAAAGAAGAAAAAAACGGCTGAGAGCAGTTCTGATCCTGTTGATCATTCTGTTTATTCTGGCAGGACTGGGAGGGATGCTGTATGTTTCCCACAGGGATAAAGTGGAAAAAGAACAACGAAGAGAGGCCGCATTGGCTGCATTGGACAGTATTCCGGAGGTGACAGCAACTCCGGCAGCAACAGCAACACCGGTTCCGACAGCGACGCCGACACCGTCATTGACACCGGTCCCGACAATCCTTCCGGCATTTGAACCGGAAAATTATCAGGGAATCTGGTACAGCGAAGACGGGCTGACAACGATCGATATTTATGATATCAGTCTGAAATCTGTTTCCTTTACCTATAAGAGAGTGAATGGAAAAGATCCTTCCATGACCGCAGAAGCAGATGTGACTGCAGAGGTAGCAGGAAATGCCACACAGTTCCGTTTTAAGGATTCCGAAGGGAATAAGGCAAAAGGAGAGTTTGTTTTCGATAAAAGTGGTGAGCTTTATGTGAAGGTAAAAACATATGAACGGGGAGATGGATCTCTGACCTATCCGAAAACAGAGTCTATTATGACCCGGCAGGAGCCATCCCTGGAAGTATCCGAAAATTCCGAAGAAGATGCTTCCTATAATGAAAGCAACGAAAGTTCCTATGAACAGGAATCCTACAGCGAAAGCAGTGAAGATTCTTCTGATGAAAATACAGAAGAATATGAGATTCCCTACGGAGAAGAAGAAACCTATTATACAGAATGATCAAAAAAAATAAAACACGGTAAAATAAAGAATCCCCGGATTTTGGCAATCAGGGAATCCCGATACAGGAATTCCCGAAACTGTTCCACATTTCCGGGGATCTCTTTATTTGATCATTTTTTTGCGGTCTGTGCGGCCGACGAGATAATCGATGCTGGTGTCGTAATAATTTGCCAGCCGGATAAGCATTTCGATAGGAATATTACGGGATCCCGTTTCATAATGGGAATAAGAACGCTGACTGATATGAAGAATCTCACTTAATTCTCTCTGGGACAGATCCGCGTCTGTACGTAAATCCTGAATACGCTGAAATTTCATTGTGCTCACCTCTTCTTTCTATTGAAAGTATAAAACAGAACGAAATGCACCCTTGCAAAAGAGAGCAAAATGGACTATACTAAATTTATTATCTTCTAAAATTCAGAAAATGTCTATCTGAAAATTCCCTTGTTTTTAACCAATGCGGATTTCGAATATCCGCCTGACCTGAAAAGACGAAAAGATGGAAGATCGGGATCCGTTTTTTTCGCAGAAAGGAATGTATTTGTTTGCGAGTGTTTTATCAGCAGCGATCTACGGAATGGAAGTACGTGAGATCCAGGTTGAGGCAGATGTCAGTGATGGTCTGCCTTCTTTTGCTATGGTAGGATTTCCCTCTGCCCAGGTGAGAGAGGCCCAGGAAAGAGTCCGGACTGCATTTAAGAACAACCGACTTTGTCTGCCACCAAAAAAAGTAACTGTAAATTTTGCACCTGCCGATATGAAAAAGGAAGGAGCCGGTTTTGACCTGCCTGTGGCGGCTGCAGTACTTGCGGCTGCCGGAATTCTGGAACCGGATCTTCTGGAAGGAGTTATGATCGTAGGAGAGATCAGTCTGAATGGAGAGATCCATGGGGTTGCCGGAGTTTTGCCACGGGTGATCCGCGCAAGAGAGATGGGCTTACGCTTTTGCGTTATTCCGGAGGAAAATATCCGGGAGGGGAATCTGGTGAAGGATATGCCGGTGTTTGGAGTAAAAAGTCTGAATGACATGATCCGATGTCTGAGAGACCCAAACACTTATACAAATGAGTATCAGGAAAAAGAAAAAACAGAAAATAAACCGGAAAAACCAAATGTTGATTTTGCGGACATCTGCGGGCAGGAAGGAGCCCGGCGCGCGGCCGAGATCGCAGTGAGCGGTTTTCATAATATTCTTTTTATCGGACCGCCAGGATCCGGAAAGACCATGCTGGCAAGACGTCTGCCTACTATTATGCCGGAGATGACATTTGAGGAAAGCCTGGAAATCACCAAGGTATACAGTGTGGCAGGACTTCTCACGGAAAAAGATCCGCTGATCCGGCAGAGGCCTTTTCGAAGTCCGCATCATACCAGTTCCCCTCAGGCTCTGGCAGGTGGCGGCAGGATACCGGGACCGGGGGAGATCACTCTTGCACACAGAGGTGTGCTTTTTCTGGATGAGATGCCGGAATTTTCCAGAAAAAGCCTGGAGATCCTGCGTCAGCCGCTGGAAGATAAGGAGATCCATCTGTCCAGAGCTGCCGGAACTTATATTTTTCCGGCCAGTTTTATGCTGGCGGCAGCGATGAATCCCTGTCCCTGCGGATTTTACCCGGATATGAACAGATGTCGCTGTACATCAGGGGAGATCACGCATTATCTTGGAAAGATCAGCCAGCCTCTCCTGGAGCGTATTGATATCTGCACGGAAGTTCCGGCAGTGAGTTTTTCAAAAATGAAAAAGAAAATTGCAGGGGAATCCTCTGCTCAAATAAGAAAGAGGGTGGAAGCAGTACAGGAGATCCAGAGAGAACGTTACAAAAAGGAAAAATTTTGCTTCAATGGGGAGCTTGACGGAAGAAAACTGGAGAAATACTGTGTAATGACGGGAGGGGCAGACAAACTTCTGGAGCAGGCATATGAGCAGTTTCAATTCAGTACCAGAGCATATCATAAGATCCTGAAAACGGCCAGGACCATCGCGGATATGGAATCTTCCGAAAAGATAAAGGAAGAACATATCTGCGAGGCGTTGGCTTACCGGGCATATGACAAGAAATACTGGTCATAAAACAGAAAAAAGGAAGGTATTTTATATGGAAGAAATACAGCAAACAAGGATCCGGTGTGCCCGGAAGGACAGTAGTGTTTATCCGGCAAGACTTAAGGAACTTCCCGGTATGCCAAAACAATTATATTACATTGGAAGCTTTCCGGATGATGCCAAACCTACAGCGGCGATCGTGGGAGCAAGGCTGTGCAGTCCTTACGGACGGATACAGGCCTTTAATTACGGAAAATTCTTAAGCGAACATGGTGTACAGGTGATCAGCGGTATGGCGGCCGGCATTGATGCTGAGGGCCACAAGGGTGCTCTGGAAGGTGGTACCCCGACCTTTGCCGTGCTGGGAAATGGTGTGGACATCTGTTATCCTTCATCCAGCAGAGGTATTTACCGGAGGATCCCCGAAAAAAACG
Organism: Ruminococcus sp. AM26-12LB; assembly: GCF_003480785.1. NCBI lineage: Bacteria > Bacillati > Bacillota > Clostridia > Eubacteriales > Oscillospiraceae > Ruminococcus > Ruminococcus sp. AM26-12LB. The sequence goes on from NZ_QUJX01000003.1 coordinate 37,185, forward strand.
GAGGGATCATCAGCGAATATGAACCAGGTACCAAAGGCAGGGCATATTATTTTCCGGCAAGGAACCGGATCATCAGCGGACTGGCAGATCTGGTGCTTGTGGTGGAAGCAAAAGAAAAGAGCGGATCACTGATCACAGCTGCCTGTGCACTGGAACAGGGGAAGATGGTATACGCCATTCCAGGAGCGGTAAATGATGCGCTGAGCAGAGGCTGTCACAAGCTGATCTACGACGGAGCAGGAATTGCATACTCTCCGGAAATACTTCTGGATGAGTGGGGATTATCTGTGAAAAAAAAGACAAATTTGTCTGAAAAAAGCAAGTTAGGTCTTGCAACGGATTTGGATTTGGTGTATAGTTGTCTCGATTTACGACCAAAAAATCTGGATCATATTATCAGAAAAACCGGTTTTTCACCGGGAAAAACAGCCGGGATCCTGGGACAGCTTATTTTGATGGGGCTTGTGAAGGAAACCGGGAGACAGTATTATATCAGACTTGAATAAATGCTTTTTTGCCCGGAGATTTAGCAGGAGTTTTTAAGCCGGACAGGAAGGCAGAATGAGATTAGGAGAGGTAAAATGGCCAAAAATCTGGTGATAGTAGAGTCACCTGCTAAAATGAAGACAGTAAAGAAATTTCTGGGGGCAAATTATACAGTAGAAGCGTCCAACGGTCATGTGAGGGATTTTCCCAAGAGCCAGTTTGGTATTGACGTGGACAATGATTTTGAACCGAAGTATATTACAATACGGGGAAAGGGTGAGCTTCTTGCAAAACTTCGTAAAGAAGCAAAAAAAGCAGATAAGATCTATCTTGCAACTGACCCTGACCGTGAGGGAGAAGCAATTTCCTGGCATCTGATGCAGGCTTTGAAGACAGATACTGCAAAGATGCACAGGATCACATTTAATGAAGTAACAAAAACAGCAGTTAAGGCGTCCATCAAGCAGGCCAGGGAACTGGACATGAATCTGGTAGATGCACAGCAGGCCAGGCGTATGCTGGATCGTATGGTAGGTTATACCATCAGTCCGCTGCTCTGGGCCAAGGTAAAAAGAGGCTTAAGTGCAGGCCGTGTACAGTCTGTGGCACTGCGTATCATCTGTGACAGAGAAGATGAGATCAATGCATTCATTCCTGAAGAATACTGGAGCCTGGAGGGTGAATTTCAGGTAAAGGGTGAGAAGAAACCGTTGACAGCCAAGTTCTATGGAACAGATAAAAAACTTCCGATCAGAAACCGGCAGGAAATGGATGAGATCCTGAAAAGTCTGGAAGACTGTAAATATGAGATCACAGAAGTAAAAAAGGGTGAGAGGATCAAAAACGCTCCCCTTCCGTTTACCACAAGTACTCTGCAGCAGGAAGCTGCCAAGACACTGAATTTTTCTACGCAGAAGACTATGCGCCTGGCACAGCAGTTATATGAAGGTGTGGATGTAAAAGGCAGTGGTACGGTAGGTCTGATCTCCTATCTGCGTACAGATTCTACTCGAATTTCAGAGGAAGCAGATGCAGCAGCAAGAACTTATATTTCTGAGCAGTATGGTTTGGATTATGTTTCTCAGACAGAGAAGGCGATCAAAAACGGACAGAAGATACAGGATGCTCATGAGGCGATCCGTCCTACAGATATTGCGAGGACACCAGTTCAGGTGAAGGAATCCCTGACCAGGGATCAGTTCCGTTTATATCAGCTGATCTGGAGACGTTTTGCGGCGAGCAGAATGGCACCGGCACGTTATGAGACCACGTCTGTCAAGATCGGAGCAGGTGAGTATGTGTTCACGGTTGCAGCATCCAAGGTTGCCTTTGATGGCTTTATGTCTGTGTACACAGAAGAGGGCGATGACAAAAAGGGCAATGTTTTAAGTCAAAGTCTGGAAAAGGGTATGGAGCTGAAGCTGAAAGAACTGAAGCCGGAGCAGCATTTTACACAGCCGCCGGCACATTACACAGAGGCTTCACTTGTAAAGACTATGGAAGAGCTTGGAATCGGACGTCCAAGTACGTATGCGCCGACCATCACAACGATCATCAGCAGACGCTATGTATCCAAGGAACAGAAAAATCTTTACGTCACAGAGCTTGGAGAGGTTGTTAATAATATTATGAAACAGGCTTTTCCAAGTATTGTGGATGTAAACTTTACAGCAACTATGGAGGGACTTTTGGACTGCGTGGAAGCAGGTACCGTACAGTGGAAAACGGTTGTACGTAACTTCTATCCGGATCTGAAGCATGATGTGGATGAGGCTGAGAAAGAGCTTGAGAAAGTTGATATACAGGATGAGGTTACGGATGTGATCTGTGACAACTGTGGCCGCAACATGGTGATCAAGTACGGTCCTCATGGAAGATTTCTTGCATGCCCCGGATTTCCGGACTGTCGTAATACAAAACCATATTATGAGAAGATCGGTGTTGCATGTCCGAAGTGCGGCGGCGAAATTGTCATGAAAAAAACGAAAAAAGGCAGAAAATATTACGGATGTGAGAATAATCCGGAATGTGATTTTATGTCCTGGCAGAAACCTTCTGCAAAGAAATGTCCGAAATGTGGTAATTATATGCTCGAAAAGGGAAATAAGCTGGTTTGCAGCCAGGAAACCTGCGGATATGTGGAACAAAAACCAAAAGATGAAGATTGATTGAATAAATGCTTTTCCACCAATTTTCAGAAAATCCCGTTAAAAATAAAAAAATATAAAAAAGTCTTGTAAATTTCCAGAATAACGTGTAATATTAGACTAGAAAAACGATTTCTTTCAAAGTACGAAAGTGAAAGGAGGAAAAATGAGCGTTCAGTTGCTAGATAAAACTAGAAAAATCAATAAGCTTCTGCATAACAGCAGCTCAAGCAAGGTAGTGTTTAACGACATTTGCCAGGTGCTCATGGAAACCTTAAGTTCCAATATCCTGGTACTCAGTAAGAAAGGTAAGGTTCTGGGAGTCAGTATCTGCCCGGGTGTGGATGAGATCACAGAGCTGATCGATGACAAAATCGGCGGACATATCGACCCATTATTGAATGAGAGATTTCTTGGTGTTCTTTCCACAAAGGAGAATGTCAATCTCCAGACACTTGGCTTTGAGCATGTACCCGGAAATTATCAGGGAATCGTGAATCCGATCGATATTGCAGGTGAGAGACTGGGAACGTTATTCATGTACCGCAATGATCATCCCTATGATATTGAGGATATTATTGTCAGCGAGTATGGTACAACAGTTGTAGGCTTGGAAATGATGCGTGCGGTTCATGACGAGAACGCAGAAGAAGACAGAAAACAGCAGATCGTTAAATCGGCATTCAGTACACTGTCCTTCTCAGAACTTGAGGCGATCATCCATATTTTTGATGAGCTGGATGGGGATGAGGGTATCCTGGTTGCCAGCAAGATCGCTGACCGTGTAGGTATCACCAGATCCGTGATCGTAAATGCACTGCGTAAATTCGAGAGTGCAGGTGTGATCGAATCCCGTTCATCCGGTATGAAGGGAACTTACATTAAAGTTCTTAATGAAGTGATCTTTGATGAGCTTGAGGAGATAAAAGCACAGAGAAGCAAGAAGGCATAATGTGATCAGCACTGTCAGATGCTTGATATAAGATAAAGAACGTGACAAAAGAGACTTCCCGCTAGCGTGGGAGTCTCTTTTTTGTCTGTTTCATAAAATCAAAATAAATAATGAAATTGAGAAAACAAGAGAAAACAAGAGTATAAAAGAGATAAAATCAGAATAATATAGAAAAACCATATCTTAAAAGGGTTGCGAAAATATGTGAAATTCACTAATATAGCCATAGTGATTAGCACTCGTATAAAGTGAGTGCTAGCAGACGAAGATGGAACTTATAAAGGAGGAACATAGATCATGAAGTTAGTACCTTTAGGCGACAGAGTAGTATTAAAACAGGTTGAAGCAGAAGAGACAACAGCATCCGGAATCGTACTTCCGGGACAGGCACAGGAGAAACCACAGCAGGCAGAAGTTATCGCAGTTGGTCCTGGCGGAGTTGTAAATGGCAAAGAAGTAAAGATGGAAGTAGAAGTCGGAAACACTGTTATTTACTCCAAATATGCAGGAACAGAAGTTAAGATGGATGGTACGGATTACATCATTGTAAAACAGGAAGATATCCTGGCAGTTATTAAATAATATAAACATCTTATCGTATATCAATATAAATAGGAGGTCATTTTATCATGGCAAAAGAAATTAAATATGGCGCAGAAGCAAGAGCAGCACTTGAAGCTGGTGTAAATAAACTTGCAGATACAGTAAGAGTAACACTTGGACCGAAAGGAAGAAACGTAGTACTTGACAAATCTTTCGGTGCTCCGCTTATCACAAACGATGGTGTTTCCATCGCAAAAGAGATCGAGCTTGAGGACGGATTCGAGAACATGGGTGCTCAGATCATCAAGGAAGTTGCATCCAAGACAAACGATGTAGCAGGTGATGGTACTACAACAGCGACTGTACTTGCTCAGGCAATGGTTCATGAGGGAATGAAGAACCTGGCAGCAGGTGCCAACCCGATCATCCTCAGAAAAGGTATGAAAAAAGCAACAGATGTTGCAGTAGAAGCGATCAAGAACATGAGCCAGGCAATCAACGGCAAAGAGCAGATCGCTAACGTAGCAGCAATCTCTGCAAGTGATGAGCAGGTTGGACAGCTTGTTGCTGATGCTATGGAGAAAGTTTCCAAAGACGGTGTTATCACTGTTGAGGAGTCCAAGACCATGCATACAGAGCTTGACCTTGTAGAAGGTATGCAGTTTGACCGTGGATATATTTCCGCATACATGTCCACAGATATGGAGAAAATGGAGGCAACTCTTGATGATCCGTACATCCTGATCACAGACAAGAAGATCAGCAATATCCAGGAGATCCTTCCACTTCTTGAGCAGGTTGTTCAGGCCGGTGCGAAACTTCTCATCATCGCTGAGGATGTTGAGGGTGAGGCCCTTACAACTCTGATCGTCAACAAACTGAGAGGAACCTTCCAGGTAGTAGCTGTAAAAGCTCCTGGCTATGGTGACAGAAGAAAAGAGATGCTTCAGGATATCGCGATCCTGACAGGCGGACAGGTGATCTCCGATGAGCTTGGTCTTGACCTGAAAGAAGCTAAGATGGAGCAGCTTGGACGTGCAAAATCTGTTAAAGTTGCAAAAGAGAACACAGTTATCGTTGATGGTCTCGGTGACAAAGATGCCATTGCAAAACGTGTTGCACAGATCCGTGCGCAGATCGAGGAGACAAAATCCGAGTTCGATAAAGAGAAACTTCAGGAGAGACTTGCAAAACTGGCTGGCGGCGTAGCTGTTATCCGTGTAGGTGCTGCTACTGAGACAGAGATGAAAGAAGCAAAACTTCGTCTTGAGGATGCTCTTGCAGCAACAAGAGCAGCTGTTGAGGAAGGTATCATCGCAGGTGGCGGATCTGCTTACATCCATGCTTCCAAAGAGGTTGCAAAACTTGCAACAACACTTGAAGGAGATGAGAAGACAGGTGCTTATGTGATCCTGAAAGCTCTTGAGGCTCCGCTGTTCCACATCGCTGCAAACGCAGGACTGGAAGGCGCTGTTATTATCAACAAAGTAAGAGAGTCTGAGATCGGTACAGGCTTCGATGCTCTCAATGAGAAATACGTAAACATGGTTGAGAACGGAATCCTTGATCCGGCTAAGGTTACAAGAAGTGCTCTTCAGAATGCTACAAGTGTTGCATCTACACTCCTTACAACAGAGGCTGTAGTTTCCACAATCAAAGAAGATACTCCGGCTCCGGCTGCAAACCCGGGAATGGGAATGATGTAATTATCAGCTGAGCAGGTGAAATAATTAATTCACAAAATGAGAGGGCCTGCGCCATAGACGCGGCTCTCTTTTTGTGTTATAATCAAAAAGTCAGTAAATTACGAAAGGAAGAAACAAATGAGTGACTTATATTCAGAGCTTCTGGTAAAAAAGAAGCAGACAGCGAAAGATCTGGTTGTGAAATACGGTCTGATAGCGCTGACGGTGATCATGGTCCTGGGAGGCCTTGTGCTGAATGTACTTTTGCTGGTACCGGCTATTGCACTTGGTATTGCATGTTATTTTGTAATACCGAAGACAGATCTGGAGTACGAGTATCTGTTTGTTAACGGAGAACTGGACATTGATATGATCATGTCAAAATCAAAAAGGAAAAGAGTGAAATCGCTCCAGCTTGCGGAGGCAGACCTTGTGGCACCATTAAAGTCCCACAGAATGGACTATTATAATGGCAATCAGAAGATGAAAGAGTATGATTTTTCATCAGGAATTGAGGATCATAAACGCTATGCAATGATCATAAGAGACAGTGGAGAAACCTGCAAAGTGATCCTGGAACTGGATGACGCACTTGCAAATACCATGAAAAATTCTGCACCAAGTAAAGTTTTTTTGGATTGACATGAATCTTGTTTTTTGTTACACTAGTTCACAAATTTAAAATATCTTACACAAGGGAGGAAATGCAATGGGTACTATTATTGGTGAAGGCATTACGTTTGATGACGTCCTTCTGGTTCCGGCTTATTCTAAAGTGATTCCGAATCAGGTAGATGTTTCAACGTATTTAACCAAGAAAGTAAAGCTGAATATCCCCATGATGAGTGCGGGAATGGACACAGTTACAGAGCACAGAATGGCAATTGCCATGGCCAGACAGGGTGGTATCGGTATCATCCACAAGAATATGTCCATCGAAGCACAGGCAGAAGAGGTTGATAAGGTTAAACGTTCTGAGAACGGTGTTATTACAGATCCATTTTATCTTTCACCGGAGCATACACTGAAAGATGCCAATGATCTGATGGCGAAATACCGTATTTCCGGTGTTCCGATCACAGAAGGCAGAAAGCTTGTAGGTATTATCACAAACCGTGATCTTAAATTTGAGACAGATTTCAGCAGAAAGATCAAGGAGTGCATGACTTCTGAAGGACTGATCACAGCCAAGGAAGGAATCACACTTGAGGATGCCAAGAAGATCCTTGCGAAATCCCGTAAGGAGAAATTACCCATTGTAGATGACGACTTTAATTTAAAAGGACTCATTACCATCAAGGATATCGAGAAACAGATCAAATATCCGCTTGCAGCCAAGGATGCACAGGGACGTCTTCTCTGTGGTGCGGCAGTTGGTATCACAGCCAATGTACTTGCACGTGTAGATGCACTTGTGAAAGCGAATGTGGATGTAATCGTAATTGATTCCGCACATGGTCATTCTGAGAATATCTTAAAAGCAGTCCGCGAGATCAAGGCTGCATATCCGGAACTTCAGGTTATCGCAGGTAACGTTGCAACAGGAGCAGCTACCAAGGCACTGATCGAAGCTGGTGTAGATGCAGTTAAAGTTGGTATCGGACCTGGATCTATCTGTACCACACGTGTTGTTGCAGGTATCGGTGTACCGCAGGTTACTGCTGTTATGGATTGCTATGAAGTAGCCAACAGCTACGGAATCCCGATCATCGCAGATGGTGGAATCAAGTATTCCGGAGACATCACCAAGGCTATCGCGGCAGGCGCCAATGTCTGCATGATGGGCAGCATGTTTGCTGGATGCGATGAGAGCCCGGGAACATTCGAGCTCTATCAGGGAAGAAAATATAAAGTATACCGTGGAATGGGATCTATTGCAGCTATGGAGAACGGCAGCAAGGATCGTTACTTCCAGGAGAACGCCAAGAAGCTTGTTCCAGAAGGTGTTGAAGGACGTGTTGCATACAAAGGACACGTTGAGGATACCGTATTCCAGTTAATTGGCGGTTTAAGATCCGGTATGGGTTACTGCGGAGCAGAGAACATTGAGAAGCTGAAAACAACAGGCAGATTCATTAAGATCTCCGCTGCATCTCTCAAGGAGTCACATCCACATGACATCCATATCACAAAAGAGGCTCCAAACTACAGTGTAGATGAATAATAAAGGAAAAAAAGGTAAGACCGGTAAAAAGTCACCCAGGCCGTCCCATAGCGGGCGGCCTGTTTCCGTAAAGAAAACTTCCTCCGGGTCTTCCAGAAGAAAAAAGAAGTCTTTGAGAAAAAAGAACCCGATCAAGATCCTGCAGAGGATTGTGCTGATATGTATCATTGTGATCGTTGCTTTTGCTGCGTGTGCGTTAGGATACGCATTTTTTGAGATGCGCATGGAACAGAGTGAAACTCAGTCCGGACAGGAAGAAATATCCGGGAATGCCAGCGGAAATGGCGGACCGGAACAATGGCAGGCAGAAGGAGCACCTTTTATTGATGTGGAGCTTCTGACACCGAATTCCTATTCCAGACCACAGATTTCTATCGAACAGGTAAATTATATAGCCATTCATTATACGGCCAATCCGGGATCTACTGCCATATCCAACCGGAATTATTTTGAAAATCTTGCGACAACGCAGGACAACAAAGTCAGCAGTCATTTTGTGATAGGTTTGGAGGGAGAAGTGGTACAATGTATTCCCACTTCAGAAATATCCTATGCCACAAATTCCAGAAATGTAGATACCATATCCATTGAATGCTGCCATCCGGATGAAACAGGGCAGTTTAATACAGCAACCTATGATTCGGCGGTAAAGCTGACAGCGTGGCTTTGTACACGCTTTGGACTGACTTCGGATCAGGTGATCCGTCATTATGATGTCACAGGTAAAGACTGTCCGAAGTATTACGTGGAAAATCCCGATGCATGGATCCAGATGAAATCAGACATTGCAGCACAGATCCAGACAGATTATGCATTACAGGGGAAATAAAGTGTTATTGTTTATTTTGTGAGCAACAAGAAGTCTGGAAAAATAATTTCTGAAAATAGGGGCTTGAAAATTAAGAAGAAGTATTGTAGTATAACAGCAGAAGCTGCATGACTGGCGGAAAGTAGGATTACCTACAGGGAGTGCAGTGAAGTGAGAAGCCGACCGCCTGGGCAGCCTGATAAGGGGTGTCCAGGCGGTTTTTTGTTACCGTTCATATCCTGGGATAAGCCCCGGGCCTTACATTAGACAAGGAGGACTGTGAAAAATGACGACATTTTCACTTGAAAAAGAACTGAAAGAAAATTCCTATCCGGGAAGAGGAATTGTGATCGGACGTTCCGCTGACGGGAAACATGCAGTTACTGCATATTTTATTATGGGAAGAAGCGAGAACAGCAGAAACCGTATTTTTGTTGAGGATGGGGAAGGAATCCGTACACAGGCTTTTGATCCGTCCAAGCTTACAGACCCGAGCCTGATCATTTATGCACCGGTACGTGTCCTTGGAAATAAGACCATCGTAACAAACGGTGATCAGACAGATACGATCTATGAGGGAATGGACAGACAGCTCACCTTTGAACAGTCTCTCCGCAGCAGAGAGTTTGAGCCGGATGCGCCGAACTATACACCTCGTATTTCAGGTGTTCTTCATGTTGAAGACGGTAAATTCAATTATGCGATGTCTATTTTAAAGAGCAATAACGGAAATCCGGATTCCTGTCTTCGTTATACATTTGCCTATGAGAATGCGGCGGCAGGACAGGGACGTTTTATCCATACTTATAAATGCGATGGAAATCCACTTCCAAGTTTCGAGGGAGAGCCGAAGCTGGTAGAGATCCCAAGCGATATTGATGAGTTTACGGATCTCCTCTGGAAGAGCCTGAACCAGGATAATAAAGTTTCTCTCTTTGTTCGTTTTATTGACATTGAGACAGGAAAATATGAATCCAGGATCGTAAACAAGAATAAATAAGAAAATAGGGATATCACAGAGAACGGAGGAGCTTTTTCATGAAAGAATTACAGTTAAAATACGGATGTAACCCAAATCAGAAACCATCAAAGATCTATATGGCAGATGGAAGTGAGCTTCCGATCCAGGTACTCTCCGGAAGACCAGGATACATCAACTTCCTGGATGCCTTTAATGGCTGGCAGCTGGTACGTGACCTTAAGAAAGCAACCGGACTTCCGGCAGCAACTTCATTTAAGCATGTATCTCCGGCAGGTGCTTCCATCGGACTTCCGCTGAATGAGACACTGGCAAAGATCTACTGGGTAGGTGATATGGACTGGAAGAATTTTTCCCCGCTTGCATGTGCGTATGCAAGAGCAAGAGGTGCAGATCGTATGTCATCATTTGGTGATTTTATTTCTCTTTCTGATGTCTGCGACAAAGATACCGCAATGCTGATCAAGAGAGAGGTTTCTGATGGTGTGATCGCACCAGGATATACAGAGGAGGCTCTTGAAATTCTGAAGCAGAAGAAAAAAGGCAATTACAATGTGATCCAGATCGATGAAAACTATGTTCCAGAACCTTTGGAGCACAAACAGGTATTTGGAGTCACCTTTGAGCAGGGCCGCCAGGAGCTGGCAATTGATGATGCGCTGATCTCCAATATTGTAACAGAGAATAAAGAGCTTACGGAAGAAGCCAAGAGAGATATGAAGGTTTCTCTGATCATCCTGAAATATACACAGTCCAATTCTGTATGCTTTGTTAAGGACGGACAGGCTATCGGCGTTGGTGCAGGACAGCAGTCCCGTGTACATTGTACACGCCTTGCAGGTCAGAAGGCAGATAACTGGTATCTCCGTCAGTGTCCGAAAGTACTGGAGCTTCCGTTTAAAGACACGATCACACGTGCGGAGAGAGATAATGCCATTGATGTTTACATTGGTGAGGAATATATGGATGTCCTTGCAGATGGTGCATGGGAAAAGACATTCACAGAGAAGCCGGAAGTGTTCACAAAAGAAGAGAAGAGAGCATGGCTGGATGGTCTTACCGGCGTGACACTGGGATCCGATGCATTCTTCCCATTCAGTGATAATATCGAGCGCGCATATAAGAGCGGTGTAAAATATATTGCAGAGCCGGGTGGATCTGTACGTGATGACGCAGTTATCGATACATGTAATAAGTATGGAATGGTGATGGCATTTACAGGAATCCGCCTTTTCCACCACTAAAAGATGCATGCCTTGGCCATGATATGCAGCTGAAATAAAAGATAAAAAATATAAAGTCCCGAATCTGAATTTCTGGAAAAAAGAGATCAGACCCGGGACTTTTTGATCGAAAAAGGATAGTTTTAAAAATAAAAAAGAACTCTGAAAAACTCAGAGTTCTGAAGAGCGATAGACGGGGCTCGAACCCGCGGTCTCGACCTTGGCAAGGTCGCGCGTTACCAACTACGCCACTATCGCATATGTCTTATCGTTTCAAGTGTTTCCCTCAGCGACAAGACATATATTAGCATAGATTTTATATTCTGTCAAATGTTTTTTGGAATTTTTTTGAAATTATACACAACATATAAAGTTTATTCCAGACGTCTGAAATAGAACTTGTATATGACAATATTTCGGTGGTTTATGAGTTATTGTCTAAGTGGTAATAGCGCAAAACATGATCCGGATAGTATTGGTCACCATAGTCCCATGGACCGGCAGGATCATGAAGGGGATCATCTTCATCACGTTGTGTGCCGCCGCTTGCCATCTGAGCAAAGGCCTGAGCACTTTGGGCCGTCCACACAGTCTGACCGTTTTCTTCCAGATAAGCAAAATAGGAATCGGCTCCGAAATTGTATGCCTGCAGAGCCAGACGGATTTTGGAAAGATCAGTCGGACCGGTACAGACGGCCTTTTCCAGAGCATATTTCAGTTCCTGGATGCCACAGGAAATAGAGTAAGAAGGATCTGTGATACCATTGGGCTGCTGAGGATATCTGGTGTTGTAGGCTCCTTCTGAGGACTGCATGGGATCGGTACCCTGTCCGGAGCTTTCCTGCATCATCACAGCCAGGATCAGGTCTACATAGTCGGACATATCATATTGTGCTGCTTCGCTGGAAACCTCATCGCGATAAGCTTCACAGGCTGCATTGATCTGATGGGTTTCCTTCTGCCTGCCGGAAAATTTGGAAAAACGCAGAAGGATACAGCCCACGATCAGCAGAAAAAGACATGTCAGAAAGATCTTCTGCCTTCGCACCTGCTGTACACGGAGTTTGTGGCGCTGTTTTTTAGTAAGGGTTGGTTTCTTGTGTTTTGTATTCATATAAGTATTGTATCCGTTACGGATAGATTTGACCAGTTAAAAAATATGATCTTTTTGTTAAAAATTTCTGAAGACTGTCCTGTGAAATTGCAAAATATGATCTGATATGCTATGATAGTCGGGACAAACCGTAGAATGCCGGAAGAAAGGAGGCAAGATTTCATGCGAAAAAAGCTTCTGGCAATTATTTTATGTGCTTCTATGCTTTTCCCTGCATCCGTATCAGCAGAGGTACTGGGATATGAAGCAACACTGGATACATATACAAAGGAGAAAAAAACACCTCAGCAGTTTCAGATCGATGATGGGGCGGGAAATACAGTAAATGTTTTGGCGAAGAGTGATACGCTTTATGTTACAGCGAAAAATACGGAAATCCGGTCCAATCCGGGAGACAGTGGTACAGAGCTGCGTTCTGTGATCCTGGGAACGAAACTTGAAAGAATTGCAGTCTGTGACAATGGCTGGAGCAAGGTGACCTTCCAAAAGAAAGGTGAGGACAAGATCATCGGTTATGTTTCGGACAGCGTGCTCAGTGATACGGAGATCGTAAATAAATTTACAGATACAGTTACAGCGGCACAGGACAGTGATATCCTGGATTATCCCGGCAAGAAGGACGGAGAGGTTGTAGGAGAGGTCCTTCAGGATGATGAGCTGAAAAGAACAGGTACGGTAGATGCTATCTGGAGCAGGATCGTTTACACAGATGACAGTGGTTCAGATCACGTCGGCTATATTCCGACCAGCTGCCTGGAAGGTTATCAGGCTACGGAAGTGGCCAAGGCAGAGCAGGAAAAGAATACAAAAGCAGGATCCCTTACTAAGAGTTCCGGGGAGGGCGTTTTTGCGGATGCGGTAGATGGTGTAACTTCCACAGGTGGTTCCGGAAGTACCGCATCTGGCGTACAGATCGGAACGCCGGTATCAGTATCTTCTGACGCGACACTGAAACCACTGGGAACATTCCGGATCACGCATTATTGTCCGTGCAGCATCTGTTGCGGACCATGGGCGAATGGAATTACTTCCACAGGAGTAACGGCCACTACCAACCGTACGATCGCAGTGGATCCGAGTCAGATCCCATACGGTTCCAAAGTAGTGATCAATGGACAGGTTTATGTTGCAGAGGACTGCGGAGGAGCGATCCGGACCAATTGCATTGATGTATATGTGGCAACACACTCCGAAGCAGAGCAGAAGGGCGTGTTTTATACAGAAGTTTATTTGCTTCAGTGATCAGAAAAAGACTGCTGTAGATTCCACAAGGGATTTGCAGCAGTTTTTTGTATAAAAAAACTCTGACCAGCAGAGGCTATTCTGCGATCAGAGTAAAAAAATAATGCCCAGAGCCGGAATCGAACCAGCGACACGAGGATTTTCAGTCCTCTGCTCTACCAACTGAGCTATCTGGGCATGTCTCTTTCGAGTACTTTGTTACTTTAACACATTTATGTAGAGAATGCAAGGAAAAAATAAAAAAAGCAGATGTTTTTCTGAAAAATCTGATTTTCAAAAAAACATCTGCAATATTATGGCTACAGATTTATCTGGCAGCAAGATAGATTTTTTCCATATCTTTCATGTTCAGCTGTTTGAACACACCGATGGTACGGGTGTCTTCAAAGCTGCATTTAAACGCCAGATCATGAATCTCCTTTTCTGTAAGATCAAGACCAAGCTCATGAAGGCTGGTAGGCATCTGGATGGAACGGAAATAGTCTTCCATGGCTTCTATGCCGGCAAGAGCAGTTTTGTTGAAGTCGGTACTGCAGGGAATGTCAAAGATATTGACTGCAAACTGGGCAAAGCGTTCCGGATTTGCATCATAAACGTAACGTGCCCAGCTTCCCCACAAAGCGGCAAGACCGGCTCCGTGAGCCACATCGTAGGTGCCGCCCAGTTCATGCTCCAGCTGGTGACAGGCCCAGTCACCACCGCCGGTTCCGCAGCCGGTAAGTCCATTGTGGGAAAGACTGCCGGCCCACATGATCTCTGCCCGTGCAGTATAATTATCCGTCTCCTTCATCAGGATCCGGGAGTTATAGATCACGGTCTGCATCAGAGATTCGCTGATACTGTCGGTGATCTCCATGGTTTCGATATTTACAAAGTACCGTTCCATAGTATGCATCAGGATATCCACACAGCCGCTTTCGGTCTGATATTGCGGCAGGGTATAGGTGAGGCGGGGATTTAAAATAGCAAAACGTGGGCGGCACAGATCGTTGCGGGCACTACTTCGTTTCAGCCAGCCCTCTTCATTGGTGATCACACAGGATCCGCTCATTTCACTTCCGGAAGCTGCGATCGTCAGGATAACGCCTACAGGAAGACAGGCTTTTGGGGTTTCGGTGCGGAGAAAAAAGTTCCATACATCTGTATCCGGATTGGCAAGTCCATAGCCGATGGCCTTGCAGGAATCAATAACGCTGCCACCGCCAACAGCCAAAAGAAAATCAACCTGTTCTTTGCGGCAAAGCTCAATACCCTCACGTACCTTGGAGAGACGGGGATTGGGAACCACACCGCCAAGAGTGACATAGGAAATTCCAGCTTCATCCAGAGAAGATCGGATCTCATCGATCAGACCGGAGCTTACTGCACTGTGGCTGCCATAATGGATCAGTACTTTGTTGCAGTTCTGCTCTTTTAGAACAGTGCCGATCTTAAGGTGTGTATCTTTTCCGAAAATAACCCGGGTAGGGGTAAAATATTCAAAATTTCTCATAGAGATTAGGCTCCTTTTTATGATTCATGATCTATTGATAAATATAAGGAATCTGTTTCCTTACAGGTCAAGCAGATATTTATGATCCCGCAGGGGTATCATCTTGATTCATTTAATTGGTTTAAAGTCGTTATAATAATAGCATAGAAGAGAAACAGACGCAAATAAAAGCTATTGAAAAAAAGGTGTAATTTTGGGGGAATGTGATATAATGACTTCTGTGAAGGAAAAGTGACCTGATCACAGAAACAGACCAATGCGAAGCGTATATTATAGAACAGATCCAAACGAAGAAGAAAGCAGGTGTCTGAAATGGAGAATATCATTATCATAGGA
Organism: Ruminococcus sp. AM26-12LB; assembly: GCF_003480785.1. Taxonomy (NCBI): domain Bacteria; kingdom Bacillati; phylum Bacillota; class Clostridia; order Eubacteriales; family Oscillospiraceae; genus Ruminococcus; species Ruminococcus sp. AM26-12LB. The sequence goes on from NZ_QUJX01000003.1 coordinate 52,356, forward strand.
GCAGGTCCGGCCGGGATCTCGGCAGCACTTTATGCGGCAAGAGGAAATATGGATCCGCTGATCATAAATACAGGGATCGGTTCACTGGAAAAAGCGGAGAAGATCGAGAACTATTACGGACTGGAGCAGCCGCTGTCCGGCAGAGAGCTTTTCGAAAGAGGTCTTGCCCAGGCAAGAGCACTTGGAGTACGGATCCTGGATGCCCAGGTTGTGGGAATGGGTGGTTTTGATACTTTTGAGGTGAAAACTACCGCAGGAGATTTTGAGGCACGCAGCGTGATTCTGGCAACCGGAAGCAGGAGAGCTTCTGCCAGGATTCCGGGAGTAAAGGAATTTGAGGGAAAAGGTGTCAGCTACTGCGCAGTATGTGACGCATTTTTTTACAGAGGAAAAGAAGTGGCAGTGCTTGGAAACAGTGATTTTGCTCTTCATGAAGCAGAAGAACTTTCTCATACCGCTTCCCGTGTGACGATCTTTACAGATGGAAAGAAACCGGAATTTTCAAGAGAAAATCCGCTTCCGGTTAACACCATGAAGATCCAGGCGATCGAAGGAGATGAGCGTGTTTCCGGCATCCGCCTGAAAAGTGATGTGTCCATGCAGGAAGCAGGTACCGGAGCAGATTCTTTTGTGCCGGCAGAGGGAGTCTTTGTAGCACTTGGTACAGCCGGAAGCTCGGAGATGGCCCGCCAGATCGGAGCAGAACTGAATGAAAAGGGAAATATCCGGGTCAATGAAGAGATGGAGACTACAGTTCCGGGACTGTATGCAGCAGGTGATTGCACCGGTGGACTTCTCCAGGTGGCAAAAGCTGTTCATGACGGTGCCCAGGCAGGACTTTCCGCCTGTCAGTATGTGCGGAAGCTTCTGAAGGCGTAAGCATAAGCTGATACTAAAAATAAATACAGGATCAAGGAGGAATTTTATCATGGCAAAAGTTTTTACAACAGACAATTTTGAAACTGAGGTATTAAAGGCAGAAAAGCCGGTACTGGTAGATTTTTGGGCAACCTGGTGCGGACCATGCAGACGTCAGGCTCCGGTCGTGGAAGAGCTTGCAGAAGCCGGATATGAGGTTGGCAAGGTTGACGTAGACAAAGAGCCATCATTGGCACAGCAGTACAAGATCATGAGTATCCCCACACTGCTGGTATTCAAAGAAGGAAAAGAGACCGCACGTTTTGTGGGACTGACATCAAAGACAGAGCTTGAGGCAGCGCTTCAGTAACCAAAACAGAAAACAGAAAAAACAGATACAGCTCTGGGAACCGAAATGGTTTCCGGAGCATTGTTGGTTTACTGAAAATTTTAGACAAGGGTTAATAAAAATATGGATGAGAAAATAATAAAAAAGAATGCAGTGCCTGTGATCGCGGCAATGATCACAGCGCTGGCCTTTTCTTTTACGGGCCTTCCAATGGATGGAAATACTTCTGTAGAAAAAATGAGCGATGTTTATAATGGATTGGGATGCATGAGCTTGCTTGCATGGATCCTGCTTCTTATTTTATACGTGAAAGGATGGGAGGGCTACCGGAAATACAGAAACTGGCAGGCACATGTTTTGGCAGTGATCTTTTCGGCGGGAATGCTTCTTGGAACTTCTTATTTTACAAATGGAAGCTGGGATTTTCTGTTTGGCGCAAAGAAACAGATCCTGATCTCAGCCGGATGCTTTATAGGATTTTATATTATCTGTGATATGGGAATCACTTATTTCTGGAGGATTCCTGAGATGGAGTTTTTCCGAAAGGCCTGCGGGCGTATCCCGGCCAGAGAGGAAGAAGTAATGTGGTTCCGCCTGGCAAAGATATCTATGATCATTGGATGGACACCGTTTATCCTGGCATTTCTCCCAGGTTCGATCCCGGCAGATGGATTTCGGCAGCTGGATGTATTTTTGGGAGCTATGCCGCTGGACAATCATCATCCATGGGTCCTGTCGATGATCATGGGTGGACTGCTGACACTTGGAAAAACTATCTGGTGTTATAATTTTGGAGTATTTTTGATCGTCATTGTGTTTACTTCTGTGGAAATCTGGTGTTACAGTGCGGTAGTCCGCTATCTGTACAGATGGAAGGCTCCAAAATGGATACTTTTTGGTACTGTTCTGCTGTTTGCATTTGTTCCCATATTTGGAAGCTATGCCCAGGCAGTGATCAAAGACGGATTGTATACGGCAGTCATTACTTTGTATTTTGCAGTGTATATAGATATTTGTCATTCCTTTTCCAAGAGAAAGGCAGTATATTTATTTCTTCTGGGAATCAGTGTTTGTCTTACCCGAAATAATGGCATTCATCTGGTCCTGCCTTCTTTGATCCTTTTGTTTTTCTTCCTGGTAAAGGGTGCGAGGAAATATGCATTTATTGTGGCTGTCTGTGTTTTTGCCTGCTATCTGGGCGTAGAAAAGGGGGCAGCACCTGCCCTTGGCGTGGCACCTGGATCCCGATGTGAAATGCTTTCGGTACCGTTTCAGCAGACTGCCCGATATCTGAGAGAATATCCGGATGATGTAACCGCAAGTGAGAAGAAAGCGATCAACAGGATCCTGGATTATGATGTTCTTGCCGAGAAGTATAATCCGGAACTGTCGGATCCTGTGAAAATTACATTCAGGTTCAGAGATGATGATAATGATCCTAAATTGGATGGATACATGAAAGATTATTTTAAAGCCTGGTTTGCCATGTTCCGTCGTCATCCGGGAGTATATATCCAGGCGACATTGAATAATATCTACAGTTATAATGATCCGTTCCATATGGGAAGAGGACAGCAGGGCGTGTACCGGTTTTACATAGATAAACTGTATCAGAAAAAATCCGGGATCGATGTCAGCTATGTGGGCCCAAAAAAGATCCAGTATCTATTCAGGCTTTATGATGAATTATGGATGCGTGCACCTGGGCTGGGACTTATCTTAAGTGCAGGAACGTATACCTGGCTTACTCTGTTGCTGATGGGGTATCTTCTGGTGAAGAAGCAATGGAAAAAACTTCTGATCTTTGCCATACCGGTGCTGAATATACTGATATGTCTTGTGTCTCCTGTAAATGGGATGATCCGTTATATGTGGCCAGTAATGACTATTATGCCGATGCTGTTCTGGTGGATCCTGCAGCCGGCACCTAAAACATCTTCAAATTAAAAAGTATTCATCATTTCATAAAGACGTCTTTTATCCAGAATACGGATCGATCCCCGTGAGATCTGGATAGAGCCGTCTTTATTCATTTTTTTAAGGCTGCGGCTGACAGCTTCTCTGGCACTTCCGATGGAGCGGGCGATGGCTTCCTGTGTGAGAGCGAGCTCATCGGAACCGGTATCTGCAGCTTCATCCAGAAGAAAGGCTGCGATTCTCTGAGTCAGGGTCATAAAAAATGTCCGTTCGATTCCTGCGATCACATCTGAGAAATGTTCAGTTGTCCGTTTGTAGATGAAATTTTCCAGATAGATATTGTTTTTCATCAGCCGGGAAAAAGGAACTGCCGGAAGCAGAAGCAGATCACAGTCTGTTTCTGCATCGATCTGTACATCAAATGTAATGGCAGAAAGCATGCAGGAGGCGGAAAGAGTGCAGATGTCACTGTCCCTTAAACGGTACAGGGTTGCCTCTTTTCCCTGAGCGGACAGTAGATAAACACGGAGAACTCCCTTCAGAAGAAAAAGAGTTCCCAGGCACTGGCGCTCTTCAGACTGTATGGCAGCACCTGCCGGGTAATGAAGCTCGCGAATGTTATCAAGAAGAAAATTCCGATCTTCTTCCGTCATATGTTCCCAGAAGGGAAACGCCTGAAAATAATTCAGACAGCTGTTTCGATCCATAAAAAGATTACTCCTTTATAAAAATATATAGTACTCATTTTAACGCTGTTTGGATGGAAATACAACAAAAACGGCATTTTTGCGGCAGGAGGGAAATCCCTGTTTTTCTATTTACATCCGGTGGCGGGAACGTTATAATCATAAAGCGAAAAGGATCAACAGAGAAATAATGAAAACTGCCGGGGAAAGAAATTATCCGACAGAAGTTAGGAGAATATAAAATTTGAAAATCTTACTTGCAGCATGCAATGCAAAATATATCCATTCCAATCTTGCGGTATATAACCTGAAATCCTGTTCCGGAGAATACAGCTCCAGGGTTGTGGTCAAAGAGTATACGATCAATCAGATCAGGGATGACATTTTAAAAGATATTTATCTGGAGCAGCCGGATGTGGTCTGCTTTTCCTGCTATATCTGGAATATTTCTTTTGTCAGGGAGCTGGTGCCGGATCTTAAGAAAATCCTTCCACAGGTGGAGTTTTGGGCAGGAGGCCCGGAGGTATCCTACGATGCGGTGGAATTTCTGAAAAAGAATCCTGCGTTTTTTGGAGTGATGGTGGGAGAAGGAGAGGAAACCTTCCATGAACTGGCAGGTTATTATATAGAAAGAAAACCGGAAACTTTGAGCGGGATCCGCGGAGTGGCTTTTCGTGATGAAAACAAAGGCAGGGATATTGTACACACGGGCTGGCGGGAATTGATGGATTTAAGTAAAGTTCCGTTTGCATACAGCAATCTTACAGAGTTTAAAAACCGCATTATTTATTATGAGAGCAGCAGGGGATGCCCCTTTTCCTGCAGTTACTGCCTTTCTTCCATAGATAAGAAGCTTCGGTTCCGTGATATTGAGCTTGTAAAAAAGGAATTGCAGTTTTTTATTGATAATAAAGTTCCTCAGGTCAAATTTGTGGATCGTACCTTCAACTGCAAGCATGACCATGCCATGGAGATCTGGAGGTATATTACGGAGAATGATAACGGGATCACCAATTTTCATTTTGAGATTTCAGCAGATCTTCTCCGTGCGGAGGAGCTGGCGCTGATGAAAACCATGCGTCCGGGCCTGATCCAGCTGGAGATTGGTGTACAGTCCACCAATCCTCAGACCATCAAAGCCATTCGGAGAACCATGGATTTTGAAAAGCTGAAAAGGATTGTAGAGCAGATCCACAGCTTTGGAAATATCCACCAGCATCTGGATCTGATCGCAGGACTTCCCTATGAGGGATACGACAGCTTCCACAAGTCCTTCTGCGATGTTTACGCACTGCGTCCGGAACAGTTTCAGCTTGGTTTTCTGAAGGTGCTGAAGGGATCATACATGATGGAAATGACAGGGGAATATCAGATTCTTTACAAGGATCGGGAACCCTATGAGGTACTTTCCACAGCCTGGCTGACCTACGGGGAGATTTTAAGGCTGAAAATGGTGGAAAGTATGGTGGAAGTGTATTATAATAGTGGGCAGTTCAAAAATACCCTTGTATTTCTGGAGAAGTATTTTGACGATCCTTTCCGGATGTATGAGGCACTTGGCAGATTTTATGAGAAAAAAGGATACTCGGAGATCTCTCATTCCAGGATGAGGCGCTATGAGATCCTTATGGAGTTTGCCGGAGAACAGAAAGAGATTCCGTCGGAAGCACTTTCCGATGTAATGCTCCTGGATCTTTATCTTCGAGAGAATTTAAAGAGCAGACCATCCTTTGCTTCAGACCAGAAGCCGTATGAGCGGCTGATCTGGGATTACCGGAAAGCGAAAAAAATCCCGAAAACCGCCCATATCGAGGTGTTCCGGGATGGAAAGAAGCTTCTTTTTGATTATACAGACAGGGATCCTTTGACCAACAATGCGCAATTAACGGATATTACAGATGAGGTGAATGATAATTATGGGAATGTTTGATCCGAAAAAAAGAAAAGTGATCACAGCGATCATCGCAGTTATTCTGGTACTGGCAATGGTAGTTCCGACTGTGCTTTCGCTTATCATTTATTAAGGCGGCAGTTATGAAACTTGGAAAAAAAGCACTGGAGGCGCTTCAGGCAGAGATAGACGGACGGCTTATGCCGGGAGACGAGCTGATCGTGGCAGGTCCTGTGGCAGCAGAAGGAACTGCATGGATCACAAAGAATTATTATGACAGGCTGCGGGAGTTTTTTGCAGAACGGTTTCTCGAGGATGCTGTAAAGCTTCCTGAGGTTTACGGAACAGGAACAGAGAATGATAAAATTTGGAAAATGGCGGAAGAGTCCGGAGCCAGTGCCCGATATCGGATGGGAGAAGGCGGCTTTCTTGCTGCCCTCTGGAAAATGGCGGAGGCATCCGGAGTAGGTCTTAGTGCAGATCTTCGAAGTGTGCCCATCCGACAGGAAACCATAGAGATCTGTGAGATCCTTGATGTGAATCCGTACAAGCTGCTTTCCGGCGGAAGTATTCTTATGGGAATCCATGGCGGTGATGCGTTTGTGCAGCAGTTGCGGCGAGAGGGGATCATGGCAGCAGTGATCGGGCAGACCGATTCCGGAAATAACAGGCTTCTTTACAGCGGCGGAAATGCCAGATATCTGGAACGCCCGGCAGAAGATGAGACCAAAAAGCTTGGCTTTTTGATCTCATGAGCAAGCAGCGAAGCGGATTGCGAATGCATATTTTGTATATTTAATGCTATGTAGAAAAGAGGAAAAAAATAAATGGGAGTTTTGAATATTGTGCTCCATGAGCCGGAAATTCCGGCAAATACAGGAAATATCGGCAGAACCTGTGTGGCAACAGGAACCAGGCTGCATCTGATTGAACCGCTTGGTTTTCGCCTGAATGAAAAGGCCATCAAGCGTGCAGGTATGGATTATTGGGAACATCTGGATGTGACCAGATATCTGGACTATGAGGATTTTCTCAAAAAGAATCCGGGAGCAAAGATTTATTATGCAACCACCAAGGCACCTCAGACTTATACAGATGTGCAGTATGAGGATGACTGTTTCATTATGTTTGGCAAGGAGAGTGCGGGAATCCCGGAGGATATCCTGGTAAACAATCAGGAAACCTGCGTGCGGATCCCGATGATCGGAGATATCCGTTCCCTGAATTTAAGCAATTCAGTTGCCATTGTGCTTTATGAGGCGCTGCGACAGCATAATTTTACGCATATGAATCTGGAAGGCCATCTGAGAAATTACGACTGGAAATAAGCCTGCAAAGAGTAAATAAAAACCTCTGATCCGGAAATACTGTAGGAGATATTGAGAGATATTTCTTTTACAGCCTTCCGGATCAGAGGTTTTTTGATGTTTTATTTTGCTTTTTCCAGTGTAAAGATAAATTCTGTTCCAACACCTACGGTGCTGATCACATTGATATTCTGCTTATGAGCGTTGATGATCTCTTTTACAATGGCAAGGCCAAGCCCGGTACCCTTGCGGTCTTTTCCACGGGAGGCATCGATCTTATAGAAACGATCCCAGATCCTGGAAAGACTTTCCTTTGGAATTCCGCTTCCATGGTCTTTGACTGAGACAAAAACCTTGCCATGATTGACCGTGGTTTCCAGTGTGATAGAAGAATTGTCGCTGCTGAATTTTACTGCATTGTCCAATAAATTGTATAGTACCTGCTGGATCTGTTCCATATCTGCACGGACAAAAAGCTCTTTTCCCGCAAGGAGGAGCTCCAGACGGATGTTTCGTTCCGAACAGGTTCCCTCAAAGGTGGCGGCTGTGGTACGGATCGTTTCATTGATATCAAAACGCCGCATATGCATCATACGCTTTTTGACATCCAGTTCGTTTAAGGTAAGGAGACTTCGGGTAAGCTTTTCCAGACGGGTGGATTCAAAAGCAATGACTTTCAGATAACGTTCCTGCATTTCCGGTGGGATGGTACCGTCCAGCATGGCTTCCACATAGCCTTTGATGGAGGTCAGAGGCGAGCGGAAATCATGGGACACATTGGAAATGAATTGTCGTTGATACTCTCCGTTTTTGTTCAGCTTGTCTGCCATGTAATTCAGGGAGTGGGAAAGATATCCCATCTCATCTTCAGAATCTACGGGGATCGTGTAGGTAAGATTTCCGTTGGCAAATTCCAGGGCACCCTTTAAGATTTCTTTCAGAGGTTTGTGGACCCTGTAAAAATAGATCAGAAGAAAACTGAAAAACAGTGCATAGATCACAATAAAGATCAGGATCATAACCTCTACGATATTGCTGCGGCTTTCGTAGAGGTTTTTCATAGGGTAGTGGATCACCAGATAACCAGTCACCAGATCCGTATCTTTTATGGGAACGACTGTGCTTAGCTGTGTGGTTTTTAATGTCCCGTAAAACGTACCGGAGGAATAGCAGGTATCTTCGTAATCTTCCGGTCGGAAGTTCCTGACGGTGATATCACCGGAATCAGAGGACTGCTGGTTTGTGTTTATCAGAACGTTCCCATCTGTATCCATAACCCAGAAATCTGCATTTTGAAAGGCTGCTGCAGAGGAAAGAGCCAGGGTGAGGGATTCGTTTTTGGGGTTTTTTACAGCCTGACGAAGTTCATTTTTGGAAACCAGCTGGCTGGCAGTGCGGTAAAGGGACTCTCCGGTAGAGCGCTCCAGCCTTTTTTCTACCAGGTAGGAGCCACCGGAGGAAAGTAGCAGAAAGCAGATTCCGCCCAGCATAAAGTACAGGATCAGCAGTTTAGTATAAAGATGCTGTTTCATGAATCCTTTACCTCAAATTTGTAACCGATCCCCCAGACTGTGGAAAGAGCCCAGTTTGGGTTATCCTTGATCTTCTCACGTAGACGTTTGATGTGAACGTCTACGGTTCTGGTATCGCCAATGTATTCATAGCCCCAGATGTGATCCAGAAGCTGTTCTCTTGTGAAAACCTGATTGGGAGAAGCTGCCAGGAAATAGAGAAGCTCCAGCTCCTTTGGCGGCATATCGATCTGGTGTCCCATATAAGTTACAGAATAGTTGGTCAGGTTGATCACCAGATCCGGATAGGAAACACATTTTTCCTTTGGCGCGGTAGACGGAGATTTTACATGAAATCTGCGCAGTACCGCACGGACACGTGCCACCAGCTCTTTGGAGTCAAAAGGCTTGATGATGTAATCATCCGCTCCAAGTTCCAGTCCCAGGACTTTGTCAAAGGTTTCTCCCTTGGCGGAAAGCATAATGATCGGTATATCGGAGGTGTGACGGATCTCACGGCATACCTGGTATCCGTCAATGCCCGGAAGCATGAGATCCAGAAGGATCAGATCCGGGTGAAAAATATGGAACTGCTTCAGGGCTTCCTCGCCGTCATTTACGATCTTAGTCTCAAAGCATTCTTTTGTGAGATAGAGAGCAACCAGCTCTGCAATGTTGTTGTCATCGTCAACAATGAGGATTTTCTGTTTTGTAGCCATGGCTTCAGCTCCTTTTTATTTCTTGAATTCTACAATGGTCACGCCGGCATCGCCTTCTCCGAATTCGCCGAGACGGAAGGAAGCTACGTGTTTTTGGCGCTTCAGGTAATTGTGGACACCTTTGCGGAGGGCACCGGTACCTTTTCCGTGAACGATACGGACGGATTTCATGTGTGCGATATAGGCGTCATCCAGATATTTATCCAGCTCTGCAACTGCCTCATCTACGGTTTTTCCCAGAAGATTGATCTCTGTGGAAATGCTGGCTGCCTTGGACATACGGATCTTTCCGGCGCCGGTACGCTGCATGGACGGAGTGGTGATCACCGGCTCGTCCACAAGCTCCAGATCGGAGATATGAACCTTGGAACGGATGATACCCATCTGCACAAAGAGATATCCTCTGGAATCCGGATGACTGGAAACTGTTCCTTTCAGATTCAGGCTGAGCACCTTTACGGTATCGCCAAGAGAAAGATCGGATGGCTTCAGCTGTTTCTTTGGCTTTTGCTTCTGCTGCCTGGAAGACATTCCATTTTCGGCTTTTGACATACGTTTTTTCAGGTTCTGGCGTTCTTTTTCCACGGAAGCGGTATCTACGTGATCCTTCTGGAATTTATGGAAAAGCTTCATGGTCTGATCTGCGTATTCCTTGGTATCGCGGAGAATCGCATGTGCCTGTTCATTGGCTTCTCTGAGAATCCGCTCTTTACGTTCATCCAGTTTTTCTTCTTTTTCCTGAAGGGATTTTTTCAGCTCTTCTACCTGCTCTTTGTAACGGGCAATTTCAGCACGCTCGTTTTCGATGGTGACACGGCTCTGCTCCAGGGATGTCAGAACATCTTCGAAAGATTCATCCTGCTCGCTGATCTGTTCCTTTGCTTTGTCGATGATGAAATCCGGAAGCCCCAGCTTGGAAGAAATGGCAAATGCGTTACTTTTTCCCGGAACACCGATCAGAAGGCGGTAGGTCGGACGTAAGGTTTCTACATCGAATTCACAGCAGGCATTTTCCACACCTGGAGTGGAGAGGGCATAGATCTTCAGTTCGCTGTAATGGGTGGTTGCCATGGTACGGATACCCTGCTCGTGAAGATGTGACAGGATCGCAATGGCAAGAGCGGCACCCTCTGTAGGGTCCGTACCTGCACCAAGCTCATCGAAGAGGACCAGGGAATCCTGATCTGCGGATTTCAGGAAGGAAACCACGTTTGTCATATGAGAGGAGAAGGTACTTAAGGACTGTTCAATGCTCTGCTCATCTCCGATATCAGCATAAACCTCGCGGAAAAGTGCAAGTTCGGAACGATCCAGCGCCGGGATATGGAGACCCGACTGTCCCATCATGGTAAGAAGACCTACGGTTTTCAGAGAAACAGTTTTACCACCGGTGTTTGGTCCGGTGACAACCAGGAGGTCAAAATCATCCCCGAGACGGATGTCAATAGGAACGGCTTTTTTCTTATCGATCAGTGGATGACGGGCCTGGCGAAGCCGGATCCGGCCTTCTGTGTTGAAAACAGGTTCACTGGCGTTCATGTCCATGGCAAGTGCGGCACGGGCAAAAATAAAGTCCAGCTGTACCATGATGGAAAGATCTGCGTGAATAGCCTCCAGCTCAGCAGCTACCTGCTGGCTTAAGGATGCAAGGATCACTTCGATCTCTTTCTGCTCTTTCAGCTCCAGCTCGCGGATGTCGTTGTTCAGCTTGACAACAGCCATAGGCTCAATGAAAAGAGTGGAACCTGTGGCAGACTGGTCGTGGATCATACCGGGAACCTGGCCTTTATATTCAGCTTTTACCGGGATACAGTAGCGGCCGTCGCGCATGGTGATAACGGAATCCTGAAGATAATTCCTGGCACTTCCTGCAACCAGAGAAGAAAGCTGGGTGTGTATCCGGTCATTGGTGGCCTTGATGCTGCGGCGGATCTGGCGGAGCGTGCTGCTGGCATCGTCACTGATCTCATCCTCGGAAAGGATACAGCGGCGGATCTCTGTGCTGAGTGGTGTCAGAGGTTCCAGTGCCGCAAACATTCCGTCAAGGGAATCGGTCATTCCGTCATCACGGTCACTTCTGGAATAGGCCTTTACACGACCGGTATTCTCAAGAAGACTGCAGACAGAAAGCAGCTCCGGTGCATTCAGGGCGCTGCCAACAGTAAGACGTTTTAATGTGCCGCGGATGTCCTTGACGCTGCCGAAGGAAATGCCGCCTTTTTTGAACAGGCGTGCAAGGGCATCGTGTGTCTGCAGCTGCATGGCCCGGATCTCTTCAATGTCTGTGGAAGGGGTAAGCTTCCGACAGAGATCCTTTCCCATGGGGGAGGATGCCTTGTCTGTGAGCAGATCTATGATTTTATAGTATTCAAGTGCTTTGTATGCTTTTTTGTTCATTGTTGCTATAGTTACTCCTTTTTGTTACTTCTGTTACTTCTGTGCTTTTCTGCGTAACACAGGATATGCAAAAAAACACTTCGTTTCCTATTTTACATGATTTCCATAGCAAAGGAAAGTAAAATGTGTTATGATACTGAATAAAGCCCGGAAGTAAGTGGAAACTGTGCAAAAATGCCAGAAAGCCCGGACCGGGATGCGGCCAAAGATCATAAAGAAAGTCTGGCTATGAATGCAAAGTGTGAAGCGGATGTGTTCGTGAGTATGTCTGCTTTGAAAGTAAAAAGAACAGAAAGGCAAGAATTTTATGCGTTTTTTAAATGAATTACATGAGGGAGACAGAGTAAACGGGATCTATCTCTGCAAACAGAAACAGGCAGCTACAACGAAGAATGGCAAGCCCTATGAGAATCTGATCCTTCAGGATAAAACAGGTGTGATCGATGGTAAGATCTGGGATCCCAATTCTCTGGGAATTGATGAGTTTGATACTCTTGATTACATTGAGATCATGGGAGATGTGACAAGCTTTGCAGGCGCCATGCAGCTGAATATCAAGAGAGCACGCAAGGCAGGAGAAGGGGAGTATGATCCGGCAGATTATCTTCCTACCAGTGAGAACAGTGTGGATGATATGCAGAGCCAGCTACGAGAGCTTATCAACAGTGTGAAGAATCCCTATCTTTCCCAGCTTCTGAAGAAGCTCTTTGTGGAAGATCAGGAATTTATGAAGATATTTGAGGGACATTCTGCAGCGAAGACCGTACATCATGGCTTTATCGGCGGGCTGATGGAGCACACTCTTGGAGTGACCCGTCTCTGCGATTATATGGCGAATGCATATCCACTATTGAACCGAGATCTTCTGATCACAACCGCACTTCTTCATGATGTGGGCAAAACGAAGGAGCTTTCTGCTTTTCCGATGAATGATTATACAGATGAGGGACAGCTTCTTGGACATATTGTGATCGGGGCACAGATGGTGCATGATCTTGCAAAAGAGATCCCGGATTTTCCGGAGAAGCTTGAAAATCAGGTGATCCACTGTATTCTTGCACATCATGGTGAGCTTGAGTACGGTTCTCCCAAGAAACCGGCACTTGCAGAGGCAGTTGCCCTGAATCTGGCAGACAATACAGATGCAAGGATGGAGACACTGACAGAAATTTTTCACGCAGACAAAGGCAAAAAAGAATGGCTTGGTTTCAACCGGCTTTTTGAGTCCAATTTAAGAAGAACAGGAGATATTTAATACATGGAATTCCGTAAAAACGATATACTCACTTTAGATATAGAGGATTGCGGAGTTGACGGTGAAGGTATCGGGAAAGCCGATGGCTTCACCGTTTTTGTGAAAGACGCCGTGATCGGAGACCGGATCAAAGCCAAGATCATCAAGGCAAAAAAGAACTATGGCTATGGCCGCCTGATGGAGGTGATCACACCGTCTCCATACCGTGTGAAACCTGTCTGCTCTATTGCCCGCCAGTGCGGAGGATGCCAGCTTCAGGCATTATCCTACGAGCAGCAGCTGAAATTTAAAGAGAAAAAGGTTCGTGGACATCTGGAAAGAATCGGAGGTTTTCAGAATCTTGATATGGAACCGATCATGGGGATGGAAGACCCCTATCATTATCGAAACAAGGCACAGTTTCCGGTAGGAAAAAATAAAGACGGAAAGATCATCACAGGCTTTTATGCAGGAAGAACCCACTCCATCATTGATAACCGAGAATGTATTCTGGGAGTGAAACAGAATAAAGAGGTTTTGGACCGTGTGATCGGACACATGGAAAAATATCATGTACAGCCCTACGATGAGGCCACGGGAAAAGGTCTTGTACGTCATATTATGATTCGTTACGGCTTCCATACAGATGAGATGATGGTCTGTCTGATCTTAAACGGAGATAAGATCCCTGCAGAAAAGGCTCTTGTGGAATCACTCTGTGAAATTCCGGAAATGACCAGCATTACCATCAATGTTAATAAAAAACGGAACAATGTGATCCTGGGTGATCAGCTTCGCCTCCTTTGGGGACAGTCCTATATAACGGACAGCATCGGAGATATTTCCTATCAGATCTCTCCCCTGTCCTTTTTCCAGGTCAATCCCATCCAGACCGAAAAACTGTATGGAAAGGCTCTGGAGTACGCCGGCCTTACGGGAAATGAAACTGTCTGGGATCTGTACTGCGGAATCGGAACTATCTCCCTGTTCCTGGCCCAGAAAGCAAAATTCGTCCGCGGCGTGGAGATCGTACCACAGGCCATTGACAATGCAAGAGAGAATGCGAAGCTCAATGGCATTGAGAATGTAGAGTTTTTTGTCGGAAAAGCAGAGGAAGTGCTGCCGAGAGAGTATGAGAAGAATGGCGTTTATGCAGACGTTATCGTGGTAGACCCGCCACGGAAGGGCTGTGATGAGGTACTTCTGAATACGATCCTTAAAATGAAGCCGGAGAGGGTTGTGTATGTGAGCTGTGACAGTGCGACACTGGCGAGGGATCTGAAGGTGCTGTGTGCGGAGGATTATGAACTGGTGCGGGTTTCTACTACTGATATGTTTCCGCAGGGAGTCCATGTTGAGACTGTGTGTTTGCTGTCAAGAAAATAAAATCAAGTGCTGAAAAGCGGCGTATTTCCGGGCTTTTTGTAAGGTTGGTATCATCAGAGAAGCCTTGCGGAAAGCTCGGTTTTATTATATGGAAACATATCTACTTTTCGGTCTGATTGGAGAGAAATTGAGTACCGGAGAATAGCGGTAGGGTTTAGGCTGTGGATTAGATGTCAGAGGTTGTGTCACTAGGATTGTTGTCAGAGCCGACCGCAGTTTAAGCCACTCGATACTAAGGGGCAGACTTGGCAGTGGAATAGATAACAGGAGGATTTGAAAGATGATGGATAAAGATTATTTGTATCAGATTGATATTCGAGAATGGATAGAGAGAGGATTAGATGCTGACATAATGGTTCCTGTATCAGGAAATAAAATTGATAAAAAGTATGATATATACCTTCAGAGTTTTCTTCTTCCTTTGAATGAAGTTGAAAATGATATGGAAAATGATACATATAATGCACATACATTGATGCCTGGAATTACAGTTTACGGTTCTTGGGAGGATGATGAAAAGGTTTATCATCGTTGGGGAAATGACAATGGTTATGAACCACTTGTTATAAAAAGAGAATATAATGGCGTAGCTACAGATTCAATAGAAATTGTTGAAGAGTTTCGATTATTATTCAATCTGTATTTCAATTCACAAAAAAATGAATATATTGATGTTTCTAACGGTGAAGGAATTACCGTAGTGAAAATGAATGATAATGGGTATGTAACTATACATAAAAGATACTTAAAAACGTATCTAGCAGTAAAAGAAAAAGTATTGATGATACATATTGATAGCAGGTGCGTTTCTATCGATAATTCGGAAAAAATCAAGGAAGATGGATTGGTTTATAGAAATAGCGAAAACACAATTTTTTATGCACTTAATATCGGAAATACATCAACTGGACTAAAAAGGAAAAATTATTCCATCATTTATGCAAAAAATGTTGTCTCAGGTTGCAGTTTATGTGATAGTAATATTTGGCCGTATAATGAAGAAAAGACTTATGTTGATTTTATTATTGGTATAGATGAGAACGGAAAAGAAATACGCCATACTTGTAATCCGAAAGAATTAAACAACTACTTCGGGGCAAATCCAACAGCGCCGCACTATTTAACACCTGTATATTTTGACAGTGCAGTACTGAATAAGTATTATTCGAAACCTGAAATTTATAAAGTCGAAGATGGAATTATTCGATGTGGTGTATTGTGGTCATTGTATATTGATAATAGTAATTCAGATTATGTATCAGCTTATTTAGGTGATTTAGGAAGAGATTTACCAAGTGAAGCCGAGCAGCATTATTGGAGGGGATTTAACAAGTCGATTGGAGGAAAATTGAGCAAAACAAAAATAAAGAGAGATTTTATGTGTATTGCATCAGACTCAGAGTCTCCAGATTTTGTTTTTAAGAAAGCTTATACACGATTAAATAGAGTTTTCACTGAAAAGTATGGATGGCCTTTATTTTTATCATTAACAGAGCAGGATGCTTATAATTTTGAAATATTACGAGTTCCAGTAAATAATTCAATTACTGAGATGGATATGCTGGTTCTTTCTTTAGTCAAAATACTGATTGATTCTTTAAATGAAAAGAGCATTTCAAAACGGTTAACTGGTAATTACGAAAAACTTGTAGGTAGCATTTCAAAAATAGAAGCTTGGCTATGTGAAAGTAATATCGAAAACTATAATGAGCATATTAAGTTCTTGAGAAATCTACAGGAGTTACGTTCAAGTGGAACGGGACATCGTAAAGGAAAGGGATATCAAAAAATTACGAAAAAGCTTGATGTGAAAAAAGAAAACTATGCAGAAACCTTTTCCTGTTTGTTAAAAGATGCTACTAACTTTTTAACGTTCATGGAATTAAATATTGAAAATTTGAAATAAAATGAAAAGGCTCCCCATCACCGGGAATTATCCAGTGGTGGGGAGCCATTGTATATCTATAGAGTTATGCATCCACATCAATGCTGACGCCAGATTTCAATTCAACTATTATGCGGTCATCCCAGATGGTGATCTGCTTAATCCAGCGTCGCACCAGTGATTCATCGAATTCAGTAAGGAGGGCGGTCTGCTGTGAGATGTAATCCTGCAAGTCGTTAATTCTCTTTATCTGTTCATCCCTTGCGGCGGTATCGACAGTGGTTTTCTGACGAAGTTCTCGGAATCTGAAGATCTCATCCGCTATTTCGTCGTAGTCCTCTTTACTGTTGGCTTTTTGAATCAGCTCCTGTTGCAGGGCCATTAGCTTCTTGTCAATGCTGTCTATGGCTGTTACCTGTGAAGCTCGGATGACTGCGGCAATGTTAAGCTGGAGCTGTGCCTGATAGTTATTTTTGTCGCCGAGTAATTGATTGATGGCATTGACAACGGCATCCTGAAGAACCAGCTCATTGATGGTTCGAGCGTGGCATTCAAGTCCGGTGGATTCCAGCCTGCTGATGCAGCGCCAGACAATTGATTTGACGCCTCGATTGTTCCAGTGGAGTCTTCGGAACATTTCACCGCATTCGCCGAAAATGACGATTTGGGAGAAGCAGTGATTGCAACTGTAGCTTCGTTTTTTGCCATTGTCACTGGTTTTTACCACTCGTCTGCGGACAAGTTCTTCCTGTATCTGCTGGTAAATGTTCTTCGGAATAAGGGCTTCGTGATCGCCTTCTACATAGTATTGTGGAACAAGACCGTTATTTTTAACTCTGGTCTTGTTTAGAAAGTCTGTAGTGTAGGTCTTTTGAAGCAGGGCATCACCGATGTATTTCTCGTTTCGGAGAATTTTGTTGATGGTGCTTGTGTGCCACTTTTCCCCTCCGGCACCGGTAAGGATACCGTCACGCTCCAGGCCTGCAGCAATCTTGTCCATACTGAGACCTTCTAAATATTCTCGATAAATGCGCTTTACGATTTCTGCCTGTTCTGGATCGATGATGAGGTTGCCGTCCGCGTCTTTCGTGTATCCAAGAAAACGATTGTGGTTGATTTGTATTTTCCTTTTGTGATGATATGCTCTATCACCACGGTTCCGGCGGCTTGGCCCTGTCTCCAAAGTCGGGCGTTGGTCTGCTGATATAATTCCAGTGACCATGTCAGACCAAACCAGATAAGGGTGGAACCGCCAGCCTGTAGATTGAGTCCATGACCAGCAGATGCAGGATGAATGACTGCGACTGGTATCTTTCCAGCATTCCAGTCGGTGATGTCCTTGCTGGACTTTATTTCTCTCACATCAAAGCGCTTTTTGATTCGTGACACCTTCCAAGGAGAGTGGAAGCCCCATCGTGGCGGACCATATCATAGAGCAACGCCAGCTTTCCGGTTTCAGATATTCTCCGGTCGGATAACCTAAGAAACGAGAAAGACAGATGCGTTCAAAGGTAGCGTTGAAGGCCCACTTGATGACACATTCATCCTCTAGAGCAAGAAGGATTTCTTTTGGAATCTGTTCTCCGCAGGCAAGATCAATGACCTGAACGGGCTGGTTATCTACACTGTAGGCAAAGAGTAAGATTTCAAAATCAGGTGACTCTACATAGCGATATACTCCGGTTTTCTGAAGTGGCACATCGCTGTAGGTTTCAATATCGATACTAAGTGTTTTCATGAGATTGTCCTTTCTACAAAACAGGCAGCAGAGAAATCCCTGCCGCCTGCCTTGTTACTGTTTATCTTTATTGGATTTATATTTATTGATGTCACGACGAATGTGGTATACCGCATAACTAACAAGGTAAAAAATGATTTTTCCTACGTTGTAGATGATGAAGCCATATACCGCCGCAAAAAAGGTATAGGAGATGACATTAGCAATAAATAGATTTAAGATTTCTGCAAATTCATTCATAGGTTGTCTCCTTTTGTCAGAAAATGTGCTGGCGGCAGTGAGTTCCACCGCCAGCAGGTTGATAGATTACTTAAAGTCTTTCATGCGCTTTTCGTGGTATTCGAGGTCGCGCTTGTCTTTTTCCTGCTCACGCTTTTCACGTTTATGGTCGTTGATGATACTCTGAATCATAGAGATTGCAGTAGTGAGACCGACGCAAGCGAAGCAGCCGATACAGATGTTTACAAGAATTGTGCTAATCACGATTGTCTCCATAGTTTGCTACCTCCATTAGTCAAGAAAATCATCGTCGTTATCAGTTGCAAAGTCAGATTCAGCAGATGCCTTACCGCCAAGAGGCTCGCCATCATGAATCTTCTGCAAATTGTTAAGGCCACAGGCGATGCCTTTATTGCCAGAGCTGTTGAAAGCGTAAAAACTGATGCTGGCACGACCGTAGATTCCAGAGTAAACCTCAGAACGAGTGAGGATAGGATTGCGGTCTGCATCTACGATACCAGGTGCAGAGGTTGCATTTGCATTCACAAAGAAGCTGCCAGCGTATGCAGGATCGTCCGGTCTTTCAAGATCTCCGTCACGAAGAGGCGTCTTAAGTACAGAAAGAGCAGGTACGGATTTACCATTGCCCTTGAGCTTTGCTTCACCTTCACGGTATGCAGCCTCGATAGCAGCTTCAATCTTTGCAACAGTCTTTGTGTCGGATTTTGGGATAATCAGGCTGACACTATATTTCGGAGTGCCACCGTTGATGGATTTAGGTTCCCAGACGTTGGCATAGCTCCAACGTGTGTTAGGACCAGTGATAACCTTCATGGGATTTGTCATTTTTACATTTTTACTCATTGTCATATTCCTCCATAAATCATTTTTTGCTGTGTTCATTGCCGGGCGTTTATCGCTTTCCGGCACAAGAGTAGGTTTGCCTTGTGGCTTTTCAATATAGGCTGCAAGGAGTTCCTCGAAGCGAGATTTGCCGAGTAGCTTTTGCATAGCAGTGATACCAAGTAGCTTCTTTTCATAAGGGTCAAAACCAGCAGATTCGACAGCCTTTGATACAGCGGCTTCGTTGGTATATCTGCGATTAGAGCGACCTTCGACCAGCTTCCAACCGGTCCATTCTTTACCGCTGATTGCCTGCTGGAGTGCATACTCCTTGATGTCGTTGGCCCAGGAGACCAGCTCGTCGACACGGGAAAGAATGACTTCAATTTCTGAATCCGTAAGCAGTGGTGGCAGTTTGAAATCGTGCTGTGCGAGTAGAAGATTGGCTTCTGCTCTGGCCCGGCATTCATGCTTTGCCTTACAGAATCCGCACCATTCACCGCACAGGAAGTTTCCATCACTGGCAAAGGCGAGGTCTGCGGTAGGCTTCAGAACTTCATCGGCCCACTGATACAGGTCATCCTTACTGACTTCATAGGTAGAAACGTTCTGACGTCTGGGCTGGTAGATGGTCATGCTGACCGTATCGATGTCATAAATATCATCGAAAAGCTCCAGAGCGCCAAGAGCGTAGCATTTCATCTGTGGATTGTCTTCAGCGCAAACAAGTATTCCAAGACCGTGTTTGTAGTCAATCACATGCATAGTTCCATCGCTGATGAGAATAGCATCTGAGGTTCCGAAGCCTTGTTCCACCCAACGGGAAAAGTCCACTCGTTGTTCAATCAGAACAACTGGATCGGAGCAGGTCTGCTTGGCATCTTCCAAAAGCTCCATAATAAAGCTGGCGTACCCGGTGGCACAATCTTCCATTTCGGCGTTGTACCAGTCGAGACTTTTGGTTGGATCAGTAGCTTCCATGCCGAGAGCTTTAAGGAGCTTGTATTCACAAAGAGCGTGTGCGTCGGTACCTTCTGCAGCATAATCACTACCTTTATCCTCATAGGTTTCGCAGAGTCTTGCTGACGGTGGGCAGTGGAGCCAGCGGTCAGAAGATGATGCGGAGAGGATTGAATGTCCTTTAGGTGGCATATTAGAGCACCTCCACTTCCCTAAGCAGGGCTTCATAATGTTTCGGGTCTACGAGTGACAACTTGCTTGCACCGTACTTTTTAAGAAGCTCTCGAATTTCAGCTGTATGCCCGGCACGAGATTTATCAGCCAGAACAGCTCGAACTTCCTCAAGGGTCAATGCAGTTTTCGCAGGAGCAGCAGGGGCTTCTGCTTTTTCAGTAGCTTCGGATGCTCCTCCAAACTGCTGTGCGAGCCAGTTTGCTACATCGTTAATAGCAGCGGCGGCATTTCTCAGCTCTTCGATGGTCATAGCCATATCGCTCATTTTTGACATTTTCTGTTCCTCCTTCCTCGGATTGTCTGTGTGCGGCGATGATTCTGAGATTCTTCGCCATTCTTGCGGATACCTGACTGATTGCAGTGAGAGTAGCAATCACTTCTGCGTCAGTGCCGCTTCGGTTGTGAAAAGTCTGTTTCACGATGTTCACCTCGCTTTCTGTAGGTCGCTTTGTTTCGCCTTACACTACTCAATGGAGGTGAGATTGCCGTTTGGCCGAAAAAATATAAAAAAGTTTTTGAAAAGAAAAATCGTCCCCTAAAAAATCAGAGGACGACCATTCATATTAGATGTAGTCCTTAAGCTCGGAGCGGAGCTTCTGGAACAGCTTGTCCCTGCGATACACGAATGTATTACGAGAGAGGCCCATTTCCTTGCCGCAGTCACGTTCCGATTTTCCTTCCATAATAAGCTGGCAGATAAGACGGCCTTCCGGGTCCAGCTCGTTCAGCTTTGCGTAGAGGGCACGAAGAAGTTCTGCGTCCTCCATTAATTCAGCGATAGCTGCGGATTCATCCGGCATGTCATCAAGCCAGCTCTTTTCATTTCCTTCACCGTCGCTTACGGTGTTATCGAGAGAAAGCTGATCGCCAGCCTTGACATACGGACAGGTCATACAGTCCATGTCGCATAAATAGCGTTTGCTTGCAGGGCAGACACAACGGCCATGTTCCTGCTGGCGTTTACGGTAGGCGTTGATGTCACGGTAGTAGTTCGTGTAGAACTCCTTGTTTACGTCTACCCAGCTTTTGGATTCCTTGATGTAGATACGATACTGTTTGCTCTGATTGTCTTTGTTTGCCATAACATTTACCTCCTGTGATTGGCATAGATTTGTGACCAGTCACAGGTGGAAACAGAGATTTCAGGCATATTTCGCTGTAGAGTTTATTGTTCGTTCATACTCGCTACATTGAAAATAATGTCGAAAAGTGTTATGATGATTTAGTAGGGTTTGTTGGGGGTTGCTCTGGTTTATATTCATCAGATTCGACGGCCGACAAACATCAAAAAATCCCTGTGGCTTTTCACAGGGCTAGAAAATAGTAAGTTGAGTAGGCCTGCCATTCACAGTTGAGTAAGTTGAGTAGGTAAATTTGGTTAGAGGGACAATCAATGACAAAAAATGAAAATTTAAGACTGTGTGGCGGTACGTTTTTCACCTTGCTTTTAGAGGCTAGAAAGCAACTGCTGGGTGCAAATGAACACTACGCAGGAAAAAAAGATGGATTAACTGAATATGAAACTTTGATTGGTTTGGCCAGAGTGATACGTTCTGATTTAGCGACACCAATGCCGACTGAAATTAAAACAATTCAGGGTAACGCTTCAGAATATAAGAAATGTAAGAATGCAGGCGGAGGCTACTTCCCGTTCGGTGATAAAACGGCATTGAGAGTTTTTGACGAAAGAGTGAAGAACGAGTATGTGGATACATTGAGAAAAATGTGCCGCTTTGTGGATGACTTCATTGATGCTGGAGGAGATATAAAAAAAGACGAGCTACTCGTGAAAGCACTCGTCGAATTAATATCGTTGGATAATTGCATTGATGATAGCCAATCTTTCTATATCAAAGAAGATGGAACAACAGCGCAGAAAAAAGAACTCATAAATATGAAAGAAATTCCTTTGCAGTCATTTCTATTAGGTATATTTCATTATTCGGTATGTAGTGTTGATAATGTAGTTGGAGCTGAAACATTCGATTTCTGGTGTCCGTCTGCCGGTGGAGCAAAAAGGACTTACAAAGGAGATATTGGTGCCGATTGGCCAGTAGATATCAAACTCAGATACATTCAGCTTGAAGATTGTGACATAGCTGAGAATGATGCTAATGGCTCACCAGAAGATGTCATAGTTGAAGCGGACTGTGAAGATCCTCATCAGAACAAAGAAAAATCTAAACAGCAAATGGTTTTTAATTTCAACGTAACTGGAAATAACAATAGCTTCATTCAGCATGTCGATAGCATTACGAACAATTATTATGGAGGGCAGAAAAAAGATGGAGAATAAATTACAGCCATCACAACCGGGAGCTTTGCAAGCGCAAACACCGAATACGACATTTAATTTGCCCGGTAACAATAATACATTGGTAGCTCATACAGACGCTGTGAACAATACCTATAGCGTAATGATGGTGGGTGGGGCACCACCCATGCCGGGAAGCCCTAACGCAGTGCACACCATTACATTAAATACAGATTTCTATCACCTTCTGGTTGTTGGAGATGATGAATTAAATCCTCAGTACTGTCATTGCCTTGTTCGAAAGGACAGAGCAATAACGGAAAGTACCTCAAAAGAACTGAAAGCAGCTTATGCGGCTTTGCCAGAAGATGCAATATCGGTGCTGAAAACCTATCCGGCAATTATTGCGACTGAGAACCACACTTATGGGAAAACAGATGAAGACCACTATGCTGCGTATGGGTTGATTGTTGATGTAAAGATTCAGGACAATGGCATTAAAGTATATTATCAAATACTTAACTGGATACCACAGCAGAAAATAAATGAACTTCGGTTTGAACTCGGAATCGAAGGCTGCAGCGGAACGAATGAATTGAATCGTATGCACTGGGCAATAAAAAAGATAAATGCAGTAGAGGTATTAAGGGAAGCTGGGATACAAGTCTTTTCTTTATAAATACGCAACCACTCATCTGGAATCGAACATGGAGGAATAATATGAGTGCAGAATATGAAAACATGCAAGTTGAAAAATGGGTAAACCTTGAAGATGTAGCAGAACACCTAAGTTTGAGTCAGGATACAGTCCGTACTTGGATAAAAGAAGGAAAATTACCTGTATATAAAGCTGGAAAACGATATAAATTCAAAATCTCTGAAGTTGACGAATGGGTCAGAGAAGGAAAAATTAAAGAATAGAAGCAGGAGGTAGATTTGCATATGAACCCTAAAATGAAATCAGCAATAGAAAAAATAACGTTAAACGATGCCACATTTTCCAATGAGGTTATAGAACCGACGTATGTAAATTTCTTCTATGGGAAGAATGGTGCAGGCAAATCTACCATTGCACGAACGTTTAAGGCAAACGATGAGCGTTTACAGTGGCAAGCTGGGAAGGCATCAACTGACTATGATGTTCTTGTGTATGATACAGATTTTATAAATGCTAACTTGCGTAACTATGGAAATCTTGCTGGTGTATTCACCGTAAATGAAACTAATATTGCTATTCAAGAGCAGGTTGATACACTCAATGCAGAACGCAAGAAAATGGGTGAGGAATATAACGGACATAAGGCCGCTATAGACCAGAAAACAGCGGATAAGAATACCGCTTTATCGACATTTCAATCAGACTGCTGGAGCAAGAGTGCGGAAGCCAGAACACTATTCGATGAAGCTATTAAGGGTAAGAAAAAAGCTGCATTATTCGCTCAAGAAATTTTAGCAATTACGCCGGTTGCTCATGATGTTGAAGATTTAAAAACTCTATATGGGACCGTTTTTTCTGGCGATGCACAGCAGTACAACATGCTGTCTAAGGCAGGTAAAGTTACCTATGCATCCCTGCCGGGATATGAATTGATGGGAAAACCAATCTCCAGCAGCAGTGATACGGACTTTGCAAAATTTATTAAAGCCCTAAAAGCTACTGATTGGGTGCGAAGTGGTCATACTCATTTTGCTGGCCAGACAGACGGAAAATGCCCATATTGCCAGCAAAAACTCCCGTCTAACTTTGATAAAGAAATAGCTGCATGCTTTGATGCACAGTATCAAGATGACATCTCTGCGATTAATGCTTTTCAAAGAACATATGAATCAGAGATGGATTCCGTTGTAGCAACGCTGGAGGGCAATGTATCTGCTGCTATGCCGGAATTAGACTTGTCAGAATATGAAGTAAAAGTTCAGCTTCTTGTGGATGCGATAACCATTAATAAACAGAGAATTGCAGCAAAGATTAAAGAGCCGACATCCATTGCTTCCTTAGAAGATACTGATAGTTTGCTCATTGAGATTGGCACTCTGATTGATGGCTTTAATAAGAAAATCAAAGAAAATAACGAGATAGTCAGAGACCTCAAAACAAAGAAGGTTCTATGCAAAAAGCAGGTGTGGGAGTATCTTGCAGAGCTTTTGAAAGCTGATGTAGCTGCGTACAACAAAGCACTGTCTGATTTGGACACTGAAATAAAAGCATTGAAAGATAAAATGGAACAGTTAAAAAAGGATGCTACTGCCAAGAAGAAAGAGGCCAATGAACTAAACAAACAGATTGTGAATACTGAGGCCACTATCGATAGCATCAATGTTCTGCTTGATAATTCTGGTTTTGAAGGTTTCCATCTTCGTGCAAAGGACGGAGTAGCAAATACATATGAGGTTATTCGGCCGGATGGAACTGTTGCAGAAAAACTGAGCGAAGGTGAAAGAAACTTTATTGCATTCTTGTATTACTATCACCTTGTGAAAGGAAGCCTTAATAGTGAAGCTGTAAAAGATAAAATTGTTGTTATTGATGACCCGGTATCCAGTATGGATAGTGGAGCATTGTTCATCGTCAGTGCTCTGGTCAGAGAGATGATTGAGGTTTGTTACAACAATACGGACTATCGAAGCCATAAAGTCGACGGCGACTATATTAAGCAGATTTTCATTCTGACTCACAATGTTTATTTCCATAAGGAAATTACGCATCACCAAGCAAAGAGATATCACAGCGTTTCGTTCTATATGATTCGTAAGATAGAAAACATTTCTTCAGTTAAACTTTGTGTGCGTCAGAGTCAGAGAGTACCTACCGAGCAAGAGAACTATAATCCAATTCAAAACTCGTATGCTGCTCTGTGGGATGAATATAAGGAACTGAAAACAGCAAATACGGTGAAGAATGTAATCCGACATATTCTTGAATACTACTTTATTCAGATATGTGGCTACGAAGGAAACGACCTTCACAAGATTGTTCTGGAACAGAATAAGCTGTTGTTTGTGGATGAAGTGGAAGGACAGAAGCCTAATTATGACCGATACAACCTTGCTTCAAGCATGCTCACATATATGAACGACGGCCCAGCTGTTATAAGTGATGGCTTCAACTATATTGATGATGGCAGTGATGTGGAACAGTGCAAAAAAGTGTTTGAGTTGATTTTCACTGCCATGCATCAGGAACAGCACTATAAGATGATGATGGGAATCGAGGACTAAGTCCCGATTTTTGGACACTTAAACATATAAAATTAACAATGACTAGGGTTAGGAAGCTCTTAGTCTGATTGGAGGAAAATATAATGGCACAAAAGCAGACTATCGATGCAATGTGGGACGATAGCCCTATCGATGTATCAACAGAGGTGAATTTTATCTGGTCTATTGCAAATAAGCTGCGTGGTACATACCAGAGTGATAAATATAAAGATGTAATCATTCCGATGGTTATCATCAGACGTTTTGAGTGTGCGCTGGAACCTACCAAAGACAAGGTGGTTGCACAGTTTAAAGCAAACCCAAATTACCCGGCAAAAGCTATGTATCGTATTTCGGGGTTTCAGTTCTACAATACTAGTGAATTTACACTTGCAGAATTGATTAATGATGCCGACAATTTAGCAGCCAACTTTAAAGCGTATCTTCAGAGTTTTTCTCCTAATGTGCAGGAGATTATTGTGTCTGCTGAGAAAGGTTTGGACTTTTATAAGCAAATTGACAAGATGGATAAAAACGATCGCCTGTTAAGTGTCGTCAAAGCATTTTCAGAATTGGATTTGAATCCTCGCACGATTGATAACGTAAAGATGGGATACATTTTCGAGGATTTAATTCGTAGATTCTCTGAAAACGCTGAGGCTGGTGATCATTACACTGGACGAGATATCATTAAATTGATGGTAAATATTTTGTTAGCTGAAGGCTGTGACGATATCTTTGACGACGGAAAAGTAATTACAGTTTTGGATCAAGCATGTGGTACAGGTGGTATGCTCTCCACAAGCTATAACTTCATTAAGAGATATAATCCTACTGCAGATGTTCGTCTTTTTGGGCAGGAAATCAATCCGGAATCTTATGCTATCTGTCTTGCAGAAATGCTCATCAAAGGTCAGAATGCAGAGAATATCTGCTATCAGGACACTATGAAGAAAGATCGATTTGCTGAAACCAAGATGCGCTTTGTTATTGAAAATCCGCCATTTGGTACTCCGTGGGGAGGTAAAGATGCAGCTGAAGGTGTAGAAAAAGCAGTTAATGATGAATATGCAAAGGGATTTGAAGGCCGTTGGGGTGCTGGGCTCCCTGGTTCCGGCGATATGCAGATGCTGTTTTTGCAATCTGCTATTGACAAAATGGATGATAACTTTGGTCGTGCTGCTATTATTGAAAATGGTAGTCCATTATTTTCAGGTGGTACAGCTTCTGGCGAAAGCCAAATTCGTCGTTGGATGTTAGAAAACGATTTAATCGAAGCAATTATTGCATTGCCAACAGATCTGTTTTACAACACGGGCATAGCTACATATATCTGGGTGCTTTCAAAAAATAAACGTGCTGAGCGCAAGGGCAAGATTCAGTTGATAGATGCTTCGTCCTTCTTCCACAAACTGCGCAAGGCTCTGGGTGATAAGAAAAATGAAATATCTCCGGAAGACCGCAGCACCGTAACGAAGCTCTATGCAGAATTTGCAGAAAACGAGTACTGCAAGATTTACGACAACGAGGAGTTCATTTACCGTGAGTACACGGTTATGCAGCCTCTTCAGCGTAGCTATGCCATTACAGAGGAGCGTATCGAAGCTATGCTGTCTAAGGGTGCGCTTTCTTCTCTCTATGATCAGGCTAAGGTTAATGAATTGGAGAATGCTGAAGAACTAACTGGCAAAGAACAGAAAAAATTGGAATCATTCCAAAACAATCAGGCCTTATACGATGAGATTATTACTACATTGAAAGCTGTCACTTCAGAACAAGTATATAATTCACCGACTGAGTTTATGCCTGTACTGACTAAGGCACTTGCTTCGGCAACATCTGATAAAAAATTGCTCGACAAGATTGCTAATGGCCTCTCTATTATGGATAAGAATGCAGAAATTCAACGTGACCGCAAGGGAAGGATTATTTACGACAAAGAAACCAAGGACACCGAACTGGTGAAATGGGAGGAAAGCATCGAAGATTATATGGCACGTGAGGTTTTGCCTCATATCCCGGATGCCGCCGCTTTCTTTGAGGAAGATCTTGGAAAGAAAAAACCTGTCATCAAGACCGGTGCTGAAATCCCATTCACGCGGTATTTCTACAAATATCAGGCATCAACGCCAAGTGAAGAGCTGGAAACAAAGTTTATGGAACTGGAATTTTCGGTTTCAAAGCGTGTGGCAAAGCTGTTTGAGTAAGGTGGTGCTGATATGAGAGAAATGAAAGCGAGTGGAATCTCTTGGTTGGGAGAGCTTCCCTCCAATTGGGAACTAAGAAAAATAAAATACTGTTTGCAAGAACGAGTTGAGAAAAATAATCCTGTTAGGACAACAGAAATTCTTTCGTTGACTGCTAAACAAGGCGTCATTCCATACGATCAAAAAGAAGGTGGAGGAAACAAACCTAAAGAGGATGTGAGTGCATACAGACTGGCTTATCCTGGGGATATCGTAATGAATAGCATGAATATATTGTCTGGCTCTGTGGGGCTGTCGCAATATTTTGGTTGTGTTAGTCCTGTTTATTATATGCTTCGCCCTTGGAATGCAAAGGAAGATGTACGCTACTATAACTATATCTTTCAGACAACGATGTTTCAACGCAGTTTGTTTGGACTTGGAAATGGCATTCTTATTAAAGAATCTGGAAATGGAAAATTGAATACAATTCGAATGCGCATTCCGATGGATAAGTTTGGCGGCCTTTTTATACCGGTTGCTCCAACAGGTGAGCAGCACCGCATTGCCGATTTTCTCGATGCTAAATGCGCTGAAATTGATGTGCTGACCACCGACATTCAAACTCAGATCGACACGCTGGAGCAGTACAAGCGGTCTGTTATCACCGAAACTGTCACCAAAGGACTGAATCCCGATGCCGAGATGAAGGACAGCGGGATTCAATGGATTGGCAATATGCCTTCACATTGGGAGGTTATTCGTGGCAAGTACATTCTACGATATATGCAGAAGCCGGTGCGTGATGATGATGGTGTAATAACCTGTTTCCGCGATGGTGAGGTAACCCTGAGAAGCAATCGACGTGAAGATGGTTTTACGATGTCTGATAAAGAAATCGGTTATCAAGGCATTGATATCGGTGATCTGGTTGTACATGGTATGGACGGCTTTGCAGGCGCTATTGGCATTTCTGATTCAAGAGGCAAGGCGTCACCTGTGCTTAATGTTTTAGATACCAACCAAAACAAGCGATACATTATGTACTATCTTCGTAGCATGGCGTACAGTGATGTATTCCTTGCACTGGCAACCGGAATTCGAGTTCGTTCTTGTGATTTGCGTTGGAACAAGTTAGCGGATCTTTCATATCCTGTTCCACCGCTGGATGAACAAAAAGCGATTGTTGAACATGTCGATGCAGTGCTTGCAAAGGCGGATGATGTTATCTCTGATAAGAAAGAGCAGCTTGCAACACTTGACGAATATAAGAAATCACTCATCTTTGAGTATGTAACTGGGAAGAAGGAGGTTGTCTAATGGCTACTTTTGAAGAACAACTTAATAATCTGCTAGAAAGGACTCATTCTATTAAAAGCCCAATTAATGCAGCGGCAATCGGTACGGATATAAACGAATATAATCGTCCGAGTGAAGTATGGATCAATGATGTAGAGATTTTTTACAATAATTATCTTAAAGAACATCCATTAGGCGACCGCATGAAAACAATTCTGTTTCATAGAAATCTGGATGCTTACAAAAATCTCGTTGGATGTTTGGAGAGCATCAGTAAGGACCAAGATTTTATAAATAAAATGAACGGAATTTCAATGGTTAGTGTACCAAAGTATCAGGCAAAAACCTTGCCTGAATTTGATGTGTTTATTTCCCATGCTAACAAGGACAAAGAAGATTTGATTGAAGAATTATATCAGTCATTAAACAAACTGGGGATTAAGATTTTTTATGATAAAGAGTCTTTGGAGTGGGGAGATAATTGGAAGGATCGTATTCTGAACGGCACGAAAAAAGCAGAGTTTGCAATTATCGTTATTTCGGAAAACTTCTTTGATCGAGAGTGGACCGAGCGTGAATTGAATGAGTTTTTAAATCGACAGAATAGAAATGGACAGAAGCTGATTCTTCCGATTTTGCACAACATTACGGTTTCACAGTTACAAGAAAAGTATCCATCTATAGCGGATATACAAGCGATTGACTCATCCAAGTATAGTTGCGACCAGATTGCTTTGCTTTTTGCACGTCAACTAATCAAACGGCTGAAAAGTGAGTAAGGAGGGATAATCAATGGATGATAAAACGATAATTGATATTACGAACTTGGATGCGGAAAAACATGCAGAAAATGCTGCAAAACGAGTTGCTTCATACAGCGAGAAGCTTCTTCATCACGCATCAATTCTTTCCGAAAAAGAATATCAGAAATTTCTTCTTGAAAGACTGGAAAAGGATAATGGTTACGTTATTCGTAAGGCAAGTGACTTTGATCGTTATTTTGCAGTTGACCGTGAGATGCTCTTTAAGTTTCTAGAAGATACTCAGCACGAAACGATGGAATATCTGAGAAAAATATATAAGTCTGATTTGGAAGAGACGATTGTTAGTTTTATCAATGCTGAAACGACAAAAACTCGTGGCAGCCTTCTTGATGTGCTGAAGCATGGAATCGAAATTTCTAATCAGAAGCTGGAACTCATGTACACAAAACCGGCAACTACATTCAATCCAGATTTGACTAGAAAGTATGGACAGAATATTTTCTCTGCAATGGAGGAAGTGTGGGCCAGCGATAAAGAACGAATTGATGTTGTTATCTTTTTGAATGGACTAGCTATTATTGCATTTGAACTTAAGTGCAATGCAGCTGGGCAGTCTTATCAGGATGCAATTTATCAGTTCCGAACCGACCGTAGCCCCAAAACACGTCTTTTTATGTTCAAAGCAGGTACGTTGGTAAACTTTGCTATGGACTTAGAAGAAGTGTATATGACAACAAAACTCGCAGGTGACGCTACATTCTTCCTTCCTTTTAATATGGGAAACGGAGAAGGTGTAACTGCTGGTGCTGGAAATCCTGCGTTTGAAGATAAGTATAGCGTATCTTATATGTGGGAAGATATCCTTACAAAGGATACGATTTTGGACTTAATAAGTAAGTTTATTTTTGTCGAGACAAAAGAAAAAGTAGATGATAAGACCGGGAAAATCAAACGTTCTGAGAATTTGATATTCCCTCGTTATCACCAGCTGGATGTTATTCGAAAAGTGCTTGCCGATGTTAGAGAAAATCGCACTGCACAGAATTACTTGATTCAGCATAGCGCTGGATCTGGAAAAACAAATTCTATAGCATGGTTGGCACATCGTTTAACATCTCTTCATGACGAAGAAAACAAGATAATTTTTGACAACATCATTATTGTCACTGACCGAGTTGTTGTTGACCGTCAGCTTCAAAAAGCAATCATGGGAATGGAGCATAAGGCCGGATTGATTCGTGTTATGGACGATAAGTGCAATTCAGCTGACCTTGCGATTGCATTGAATGGTAATACAAAGATTATTGCAACCACAATTCAAAAGTTCCCGTATATTGTTGATAGTGTAAAGGACCTTAAGAATAAAAGTTTTGCAGTAATTATTGATGAGGCACATTCTTCTACTGCAGGTAAAGATATGGCTGCGGTAACAATGTCGCTTGGTTCTGGTGATCAAACTGAATCAGATGTTGAAGATATGATTTCAAGTGAAATCAAAAGAAACGGTAAGCAAGCAAATGTATCAATTTTTGCATTTACAGCTACACCTAAGCCGACAACAATTCAGTTGTTTGGTCGTTTGAATACGCATGGCCAGAGAGAAGCATTTCACGTTTATTCGATGAAGCAGGCTATAGAAGAGGGCTTTATTCTTGATGTTCTGCAGAACTATACAGAGTATTCAACTTTTTACCAGCTTAACAAGGAAATCGAAGACGATCCTCGTTGTAAAACGAATGCGGCAAAGAGGCAGATTGCACGCTTTATAGAATTGCATGATACTAATATTGCACAGCGTGTAGAAGTAATTGTTGAGCATTTCCGAACAACGGTAATGCAGGAACTGGGTGGCCAGGCTAAGGCAATGGTTATTACCGCGTCCAGACAAGGTGCTGTTAAATATAGACAGGCTTTTGAGGAGTACATTACCAAGAAAGGTTACGACGGAATTCATGCTCTGGTTGCATTTTCTGGAAAAGTAAAACTACCGGATGATGATAAAGAATATACAGAGGCATCTATCAATGGTTTTCCGGAGGATAGACTCACCAAAGAATTTGATACAGATAATTATCAAGTGCTTTTGGTTGCTAATAAATATCAGACAGGTTTTGATCAGCCAAAACTGTGCGCAATGTATGTTCTGAAAAAACTAAGAGGTGTTAATGCTGTCCAGACACTTTCGAGACTGAATCGTATTTGTGCTCCATATGATAAAAAGACATTTGTGTTAGATTTTGTAAATACATACGAGGATATCAAAGCTGCATTTGCTCCATACTACACCACAACATTACTGGCAAATTCAGTAACGCCTAATGCAATTTACGACTTGGAAGCTACTATTGATGCCTATGCATTATTTGATCCGGCTGACATTGAAGCTGCAAATGATATATTGTATTCACAGAAAGTAACAGGAAAACAGAAGCAAAGATTGACATTCTTCCTGCAGAAAAGCAAGAAGCTACTGGAACATTATGAATATGAAACACAGCGTCAAGCTGTGGCAGATATGCGTGGATTTGTTCGTTATTATGAGTTTTTGCTTCAAGTTTCTAGTTTTGAAGATACTGATTTGCACAAGAAATATAACTTTATTTCATACCTGTTAGCTTATATCAATATTAAGCATCCGGGTGGTGGTTTTAATTTAGATGGAAAGATCAAAGCCTCTCAATTTGTTCAGAAAAAGGGTGAAGAACATGTTTCATCTGATCTGGTTGCAAAGCCGGTAATGAAATTGCCAACGGCGGAACACTTTGGTTTGAGTGAGGATAAAGAAAAGAGACTGTCTGAAATAATCGATGAGATTAACAGCAAGACTGGCAAGAACTATGATAACGATGTTGTTGTAAAGGCTATGCTGCAGATTAGAGATATCCTTATGAAATCAGATAAACTTAAAACAAGTGCTAAGAATAATACACAGCAAGACTTTGAGTTCTCTTATTTTGATGATATTGATGATGCACTTATTGAAGGATTGTCACAGAATCAAGATTTCTTTTCAATGTTGTTGTCAAATGATGAAATGAAACATCAGGTGATGGGAATTTTTTCTGATGAGATTTATAAAAGTCTTAGAGAATCAGTATAAAGGCGGTGAAAGACAGTGTTCGATAAATTTCGACTAAAAGAAGTGCTGGTAGAGTACAAAAAACGCTTTGTGCAACAACAGTGGCCTAATGAAAAATATAAATGGGAGGCTGTGCAATGCTTTCAGTTAAATTGGGATGTCAATTCAGATGATTTTGCACAGATGCTAACAAAGTCACTTGCTCAGACGGCTAATTTGTTGACATCGGTAAATAACTTCCCAGCAAGAATGATTACCAAGTTTGCAGAGATTGCGCCAGAAGAAGTACGCTCAATGTATATTGAACTGTATGATGAGAGCAAGGATTTATACGAGAGAGTAGCCAGCTTCAAAAATAAATCTAATACGTTATTAGAGAGGTATGGCAATGGAGCGGCTCAGCATTACCAGTATGAAAATGCGATAATGACATATTTATGGCTTCGATATCCGGATAAATATTACATCTACAAATTGAGTGAAGTAAAAGCTGTCTCGTCGGAGCTGGAAAGTGATTATCGATTCAAAAAGGGTGCTTATGCTGATAACATCAGGAATTTTGTGGCATTTTATGATGAGATTTGTGCTGAACTTCAGCAGGATGATGAACTTAAAAATCTGCTTAATTCTCAGCTGACATCTACATGTTACGCTGATCCTGAATTACGAACTCTTACAATAGATGTGGGCTTCTTTATTTCTCGCTATTGGAACAAGGAGGAACCAGGTCCTAAAGCGGATGAGTGGTGGCCGACTGATTATACTCCGGCATTAACGGTAGAGGATTGGTTAGAGCTTCTGACAGATAAAGACGTATTTAATGAGAGCAGTCTCGAAATCATGAAACGAATGAAGGATTATGGTGGAAAGGCTACTTGCACTCAGCTTGCTGTGAAATATGGAGAAACCAAGAACTTTTATAATAGTGGATCTGTTGCATTGGCAAGACGTATTGTTCAAAAAACTGGATGTCCAGTAATTGCAAGAGATGAAGAAAACTCTCGATTTTGGCCTGTATTATATGTTGGTAAGAATGCTGCAAAAGATGAAGAAGGATCTTATGTTTGGAAACTTCGTGATGAATTAGCAGAAGCTCTAGATCAAGTCGATTTATCAGAAGTCCTTTTGTATGCGCAAGATGAAGAAGGAGAAGAAGATCATAGATACTGGTTTTTGAATGCAAATCCCAAAATATGGAGTATGGCTAGCATGCCAGTTGGAGAAGTACAGGATTATACATTATATAATGATAATGGCAATAAACGGCGTATTTTTCAGAATTTCTTAGATGCAAAGGCTGGAGATATGATAATCGGCTATGAGTCCACACCGGTAAAGCAGGTAGTTGCAATTCTCAAAATTAGTGCGGAACAAGATGGAAAATCAATTTATTTTGAAAAAGTAGAAGGGCTGTCTTCTCCAATTGATTATGCAACTCTGAAAGCTTGTCCAGAACTTGAAAAGATGGAGTACTTTGGTAATCCGCAGGGTAGTCTGTTCAAACTGACAAAGGGTGAATATGATTTCATTTATGACATGATTCGTGATGAAAATCCAGCACCACCTGCAGCAGATAGTATTGAAAAATATGACAAAGAAAAGTTCTTAAATGATGTATATATGACTGAAGCAAAGTATGAGCGCTTAGTTGCAGTTTTGAAAAAGAAGAAAAATATTATTCTTCAAGGTGCTCCAGGTGTTGGAAAGACATTTGCGGCAAAGAGACTTGCATATTCGATTATGGGTGAGAAGGATGATGATCGCATAGAGTTTGTGCAATTCCATCAAAATTATTCCTATGAAGATTTCATGATGGGGTATAAGCCGGTTGAAGATGGATTTGAATTGAAGTATGGTATTTTCTATAGATTTTGTCAAAAGGCTGCAAACCATCCTGATAAAGATTATTTCTTTATCATTGATGAGATCAACCGTGGAAATATGAGTAAGATCTTTGGTGAGTTACTCATGTTAATTGAGGCAGATTATAGAGATACGAAAGCAACATTAGCCTACAATGGCCTAAGTTTCTCTGTCCCAAAGCGTCTACATATCATTGGTATGATGAATACTGCTGATAGAAGTCTGGCGATGATTGATTACGCACTTCGTCGTCGTTTTAGCTTCTTTGATATGGAACCGGGATTTGATTCAGAAGGTTTTATTAAATATCAGGAAGGATTCGCAAACGACACATTCAATACTCTGATTGACCGTATTAAGGAATTGAACCAAGAAATTGCTAAAGATAAATCACTTGGTAAAGGTTTCTGTATTGGGCATAGCTATTTCTGTAACACAGATGAGTGTACAGAAGAATGGATGCAAGATGTGGTTGATTTTGATGTGTTGCCTATGTTAGCAGAATACTGGTTTGATGATACAGACAAACTGCAACGTTGGGAGAATATTTTGCACGGTGTATTTCAATGACAAAGGATAAGAGCATTTTAATCAATAATATTTATCATATGCTTTCTTATGCTTTTCAGGCACTGAACCAAGAAACCTATGAAGATGTTGCAGTAGAGTCTTTTGACGAGATGTATAATCTGCTGGCAGCGATTCTGTCTAAGGGAATTGGATTGCAGTTAAAGCAAGGGCTATATAGAGAATACATAAGTCGTCAGGAAGAACTTTCAGTTATGCGCGGCAAAATAAATATGCCGGGTACAATTAAAAATAGGTTGGCACATAAAAGGGTACTTACTTGCGACTTTGATGAGTTGTCAGAAAACAATTTACTGAATCAAATACTGAAAACAACTGTTACGCTTCTTTTACGCAATGGAAAAGTGCAAGCAAAATACAAAGATGATCTAAAAAAGAAAATGTTGTATTTTTCAAATGTAGAGATAATAGAACCAACAGGAATTAAATGGTCGTCCATTCGTTTTCAGCGTAACAATCAAACATATAGAATGCTTGTAAGTATTTGCCAGTTGATTATTGAGGGGATGCTTATTACAACAGATTCAGGTGACTATAGGTTAGCCTCTTTCGTAGATGAGCAACGTATGTGTAGGTTGTATGAGAAATTTATTCTGGAATATTACAGCAGACATTATCCTGAATTATCTGTCAGTGCATCACAGATTCCGTGGTCACTGGATGATGGTATTGGAACCATGCTTCCGGTCATGCAAAGTGATATTCATCTGCAACGTGGCAATACTGTACTTATTATTGACGCAAAATACTATAGTCACACAACACAGTCCCAGTTTGATAAACATACGATTCATTCCAATAATTTGTATCAGATTTTTACATACGTAAAAAATCGGAGTTATCAATTTGGAGAGGAGAAAAATACAGTTTCTGGAATGCTTCTCTATGCAAAGACAGAAGAAGAAATACAACCGGACAATGTGTATCAAATGCATGGAAGTCAGATAAGTGTTAAAACTCTAGACTTGAACCAGCCTTTTGCGGAGATTGCTAATCAGATGGATAGAATTGTGGAGTCACATTTTTCTGGACTTGCAAAGAAATATTAAAGCCATCAATTTTGTTGTGATTTTCAATTGGTGAAATGAGAAGAAACCAGAAGGAGGTCTCTTATTTGAAAAAGAAAAAAGATGAAATAACCATCCGTTCCAGCGCTGCAGAATATTTGACTTATGTTGCTTCTGTCGGTGATCAGCAGGACAGCATTGAGATGCGCTATGAGGATGAGAATATATGGCTGACACAGAAGATGATGGCCACGTTGTACGATGTGGATGTTCGCACCATAAATTATCATGTAAAAAAAATCTTCAGTGATAGCGAATTACAAGAGGATTCAGTTATCCGAAAATTTCGGATAACTGCCGCTGACGGAAAAAGCTACAGCACAAATCACTATTCCTTGGAGATGATTATTGCAGTAGGCTTTAAAGTAAATTCAGAGCGTGCGGTTCAGTTCCGTAAATGGGTCAATCAAATTGCCAAGGACTACACCATCAAAGGCTGGGTTATGGATGACGAACGTCTAAAAAATGGTGGATCAGTGCTTACAACAGAATATTTTGATCGTTTGCTTGAGCAGATTCGTGAGATCCGTTTATCTGAGCGTAGATTCTATCAGAAGATAACGGACATCTATGCTACAGCTCTTGATTACGACCGCACATCCAAAACAACAAAGCAGTTTTTTGCCAAGGTGCAGAACAAGATGCATTATGCAGTTCACGGACATACGGCAGCAGAGTTGATTTATGAGCGAGCAGATGCTGATAAGCCACATATGGGGCTGACCACGTGGGCAGCAGCACCGGAAGGAAAGATTGTAAAAAGTGATGTGAGTGTTGCGAAGAATTATCTTTCAGAGCAGGAAATGCGTTCATTAGAGCGTATCGTTTCTGCTTATCTGGATCTGGCCGAGGATCGTGCAGAACGTTACATTCCGATGACAATGGAGGACTGGGCAAAGCGTCTGGATCTATTCCTGATGGCTGATGACAGAGAGGTCCTTCAGGATGCAGGAAAGATCACGGCAGAGATTGCCAAGGCTAAAGCCGAGACTGAATTTGAAAAGTATCGTGTTATTCAGGACAGATTGTTCATGTCTGACTTTGATAAATACATGTTGGAACTGGAAGAGAATGCGAAGAAGTAATAGGATCGGTCCTCTCTTTCAATGCTGGATTTTCAGGTATGATAAGGTCGAGTGCATGGAAACCTGGCTATCAGTTAGGACGAAAAATAGCTGTTGACCTGTTTTTGTAGGAAGAACGGACAAGGTTGAGGCGATGGAGGTTCCTTGCAAAATTTGACTTTTATGTTTGAATCACTATAATAGTAGAAACGAATAAAAAAGTTGAACTTTTTCCGTGAACAGGCGAGGTTTAGGCTGTGATATGGATAGCGGAATGTATCAAGAATTTTCTGCTACAGAATTTGTAGATATGTTTCCGCAAACAAACGGAGATATTTTGGTACATACCATATTAGTCTGGATAGGTTCCCGATGACCGACATCAATCCGGACCTATCGAGCCATGTGGAGACTGTGGTTCTTTTGTCCCAACTGAAACAAAAGCCGGCATGAAGGTTTCCAATCTGTATATCTCACAGGTAAAGAGAAAATGCGGAATTGAGGTTGGAAAGAATTATAATTTACCTAAAAATGAAGATAGCAGGCAACCGCAGTGTCCAGAAGATAAAGAGAGTGCAATTGTGGAGGCATTGAAGCATTTTAAGATGAATAGTTAATAAAGAGAGGTCAGATGCTATGCCAGGTATACTCGTGGTTGAAGATGATGAAAATTTAAATCGTGGAATTACATTTTCACTGAAAAAATCCGGATATGAGGTTTTTTCAGCAGAATCAGTGAAAAAAGCGAAAAGAATTGCAAATGATAATAATGTGGATGTTACCATTTGTGATGTGAATCTTCCGGATGGGAATGGACTGGAATTTGTAAGGTGGATGAGATGCAATTATAATACATACATTATTTGTCTTACAGCACTAGATCAGGAGATGGATCAGGTCATGGGATATGAAGCAGGGGCAGATGATTATATTACAAAGCCGTTTAGTCTTTCGGTACTTCTTTTGAAAATAGAAGCACATTTCCGCCGCAGACAGGAGAAAACGGAAGCCGGAAAGATGATTTCGGGAGATATCGTATTTATCGCAGGAGAAATGAAAGTCCTGATAAAGAGTCGTGAAATCAGTCTGACAAAAACGGAGTTAAAAATGCTGACTTTTTTTCTTCAGAATCCGAAACAGATTCTTTCAAAAACACAAATATTGGAAAATGTGTTTGATCTGGAAGGGGATTTTGTGGATGAAAATACAATCGCTGTCAATATCAGAAGACTCCGTGAGAAAATTGAAGACAATCCGGCTGCACCGGTCTATATAAAGAATATCAGAGGTCTTGGGTATATATGGAATCAGGAGGTAAGGCAGTGACAAAGAGATATCACAGGAAACTCACATCAGCCTTGTCTTTGGTATTGCCGGTCATATTAGTGTTTGCAATATTAAATTGCTTTACCACGTATGTGTTTTATGAAGATTATAAATATAAAATGAATCTTATGACAGAGATTGCTGCAAAGGAAGAATTTTCCGGGCTGGATGCTGTTTCGGAATTGCTTAAGGATAAGGATATTGAAACTAACGAACAGGGAAGGCGATTATTGGAGCAATATGGATACTGGGGGAATAAAGGGAATGCATTTTATTCGCAATTCCGGCATCATGTTATGGTGACCGGTGCTGTAAGCACTGTGATATGCGTGCTTCTTTTGACTTTTTTACTTTATTGGAAGAAAAAAGAAGATGCGTGTCATCAGAAAATTTTAGACCAGTTGGAAGAAATTCTGATCAGATTCCGTGAAAATAAATTTGATGATTTACTGAAAACGGAAAATCATGCAGAACTGGAAAAATTGAATGACCAGCTTGAAGCAATCGGACATCATATTCAGTTGATAAAGGAAGAAGCAAGGGCAGAAAAGGAGAACACGAAAGAAATGGTTTCTGATATTTCTCACCAGTTAAAGACACCGGTTGCAGCTTTGGATACATGTTTTAGTGTGCTGATGCAGAATGACTTAAGTGCCACAGAACAGGAGGAGTTTCGTATCCGTTGTCGGAGCGCTCTGGATGGACTGGAGACATTATTGCAGTCGCTTCTTGAAATATCCAAGATGGAAACTGGACTGATTCAGATTAATAAGAAAAAACTTCCGCTTATGGATACTGTCATATCTGCTGTGAACCGCACTTATCCTAAAGCGGATGAGAAAGAAATTGAATTCGTTTTTGACTATGAAAAAGAGCTGGAAACATGCACGATTATGCAGGATAAAAGGTGGCTTGGTGAAGCTGTGATCAACGTTCTGGATAATGCGGTCAAGTACAGTCCGTGTGGTTCAAAAATATTTATCCGGTTACAAAAAAGAAACGATCTTGTAAGAATGGAAATTGAGGATCAGGGAATTGGTATTCCGCAGAATGAGTATCACAAAATTTTTCAACGATTTTACAGAGGAAGTTCCAAGGAGGTCATGGAAAAGAGTGGTACAGGAATCGGACTTTTTCTATCGAGAGAAATTATCGAAAAACACGCAGGTACGATTACGGTAACCTCCGGCAAAAAGAAAAAAGGAAGCACGTTTGTGATTCAATTACCATATGTTGGTTAAATTTTAAGTGAGCAGAAATCTTACAATTCTGTAAGATTTCTGCTCGTTTTTTGAAAGTGAAATGAAAGATTGTCCTGATACAATTTGGATGTAGGTTGAAAAATGACCAAATATATAAACAGGCAAAGAAAGCGTGCTGAAAAGGTACGCTTTACAGAATTGAAAAGGAGGCAACACATGAGTGTGATATTAGAAACCAAGCAGCTTTGTAAGTTTTATGGCGCAGGTGAGAATCAGGTCAAAGCGGTCAATCAGGTGGACATTCAGATTGAGCAGGGAGAATTTGTCGCAATTGTTGGAAAGTCAGGTTCCGGTAAAAGTACATTACTTCATATGCTTGGAGGGCTTGATACCCCGACAAAAGGCAGTGTTACTTTAGCAGGGAAAGATTTATACAGGATGAAGGAAGATGCCCTTGCTGTTTTCCGCAGAAGAAAAATCGGATTTGTTTTTCAGGCATTTAATCTGGTTTCATCTGTTAATGTCTGGGAAAATATTGTACTGCCACTGGGGCTGGATGGAAGAAAAGTGGATGAAGCGTATGTAAATGATATTATTGCAACTCTGGGGATTGAAAACCGGATTTATAATCTGCCAAATCAGTTATCCGGAGGACAGCAGCAGAGAGTAGCAATTGCAAGAGCACTGGTGAATCGTCCGGAAATTATATTTGCAGATGAGCCGACAGGAAATCTTGATTCTAAGACCAGTGATGAGGTAATCGCTCTGCTTAAGATGACAGCAAAAAAATATGGACAGACAATTGTAATGATTACCCATGATGACGAAATTGCACAGGTCGCTGACCGTATTCTGGTGATTGAGGACGGACAGGTGGTGGATTTCAGATGAAGACAATAAGCAGGATTGCATATAGCAATGACAAAAGGAACAGGACAAGAAGTATACTGATCATGATGGCAATCTGTCTGACCACGATGCTGCTTGTTATCATCAGTACTGTGGGAAATGGGGTAATTCATTTACAGAAAAGTCAGGCGGCAGGATCATATGGAAGCAATTATGGTCTGTTTGTTTCCGCAGACGGATCGCAGTTAAAAGAAGTAAACCGCCGTGCGGAAATAGATGCTACAGGCACTATGTGCACCGAAGGTATCATAAAAGGCAATGAAAAAGGCGGGTTTGTCTGCATGGATGAGACTGCAAGAAAAATGCTTCCTTATAATAAAGAATATGAGTTGAAGGAAGGAAAGTATCCGGAAAAAATGCAGGAAATTGCCGCAGGAAGAGCATTTTTTCGTGCAATGGGGTATGGTGATGTAAAGATCGGAGATACGGTTACACTGGATTACCGCGCAGGGATGCAGTCAGAATATAAGCCGGAAGAATTTGTTGTCAGCGGAATCCTATATGATCGGGATGAGTATACCATCGAGGCATCTTATGTTGCTTTCGGATCACAGGAGTTTTATGATGAGCACGCCGCAGAGAATGACAGACAGTATAATATTTATTTTACTTTAAATGATTCTGCAAATGTATCTATGAATAATATTGAGTCGGTTATAAAGCAGATTGCAGCAGCTTGTGGGATCGAAGAAAAAAACGTTATAGTCAATGATCTCTATTTGCAATGGGTCTTGCAGCCGAGTTATGAAACGATTGCGGTATGCGGGGTTTTGATTCTTGCAATTGTACTTTTCTCTGTTGTGGTCATTTATA
This sequence comes from Ruminococcus sp. AM26-12LB, assembly GCF_003480785.1. NCBI lineage: Bacteria > Bacillati > Bacillota > Clostridia > Eubacteriales > Oscillospiraceae > Ruminococcus > Ruminococcus sp. AM26-12LB. The sequence continues at coordinate 94,102 of NZ_QUJX01000003.1, forward strand.
ATATTTTTCAGGTCGGTATTGCCAACAAGATACAGGAGTATGGAAAAATCAAGGCTCTGGGAGCGACAAAAAAGCAGATGAAACAACTGATCTTCAGAGAGGGTATGTTTTTGACAATTTCTTCAATACCAGTTGGATTGCTTCTTGGTTTTCTGATTGCAAAATGCGGTTTTAACTGGCTGGTAGAACAGGGAAACCTTGTATCAACCGGAACTGGCTCTATGGGAGTCCAAAATCAGCAGATGCCACTGTTTTCCCTGCCTGTTATGCTTCTATGTATTTTCGTGTCATTTTTTACCGTTGCTTTGGCGCTGCGTAAACCAATGAAAATTGTTTCACGGATTTCACCTATCGAAGCAACACGGTATTTAGAAAATGCAGAAACACACAAAAAAGGAAAACGAAATGGCAGAAAAAATGTCACCGTGTTTTCTATGGCAATGGCAAATATAACGGGTAATCCAAAAAGAACCATTGGTACCATCCTCACACTGGGGCTTTCCTGCGCATTGTTTGTGATTATCTCTAATTATGTAGGAAATATTGATACGGAGCATGAAGCACGTCTTTCCGTTAATCATGGACAATTTGAACTGCAGCTTGACTATTCTGCTGAGTACGATGAAAGATATCCGGAGAATAATCTGGATACGATTCTGACGGATAATCCATTGAATGATTCAATGATTGAAGAAATCAAAAGCATTCCAGGAGTGACAGATGTCATGACGAGAGAGATTGTCTCTGTAAATCTGAACGGAACAAGATTTCCGGCTGATATTGTGAGTAAAAATGATTTTGATTTTATGCGCCAAGACGGGGATATTGGCTCTATGGACTATGATCAGGCGGTAAAGAATGGTGAAATTTTCTTTGGTTGGTTGATGTGGATGGAACAAGATGGATATGCTCCGGGTGAATCCATTGCATTTGACTTTGAGAATGGAAGTGAAACCTATACCTATCAGGGAAAGATTGCAGGATCCTTTGTAAGCGCGGACACTTATCTTGTCATTCCGGAAGGTGTATACCGTTCCATGAATCCGAGGGGAACAGCCTATGGCTATCTGTGGGTGGACTGTGATAAAAAAGATGTTGCATCTGTGGAACAGAGTCTGAATACTTTGATTTCTAATACTTCGCATATAAAAATGGATACCTATCATGCACAGTTACAATCTGCAGAATTCACAGCTCGCATGATGAAGCTTGGCTGTTATCTGTTTATGGCGGTTGTAGGACTCATCGGTTTTATGAATATGGCAAACACCATAATCATGAATATTACGACAAAAAAGCAGGAATATGGTGTATTACAGGCTGTGGGTATGACAAATAAACAATTAAATTTATGTCTGCAGTTACAGGGAATGATGTTTACGGTTGGTACCATATGCGTAGCTTTGATCATTGGTCTGCCGCTCGGCTATGCACTTTTTTCCTATGCAAAACATAATGGAATATTTGGAATGAATATCTATCATGTTCCAATCGTACCAATTTTTATTATGATTTTTTTGGTCGGTCTGTTGCAGATTGTACTTTCCTGCGTTTTAAGCAGTAATCTGAAAAAGGAAACGCTGGTAGAAAGAATAAGGTATCAGGGATAGCAAATCCTCCAGTTCTTTCTGGGAGATTTCAAAGGGAAGATTTGTCATAAGTGCCAATTCTTTTCCGGAAGGAAGTATGGAGGTCATAATTCGCGTATGTGTACTTACTTTTTCTTTCATATGTTCGAAACGATCAGGATGTCTTTTCCTTATTTTCTCTAATTGCTGATGGGTATGCCGCAAAATAACGGCTTCGTCAGTGGATACCATATTGTTGCGCTCAAATTTATAATCATTGGAGGATAGACGGAATAAGTAATTGATCTTTTCCGTTTCCAGAAAGTCAACAAATTCTATGGATGGATACCCCCTGTCAAAAATGACTAATACCGGCTGTTTGATATTCATGCGCTTTAAATGATTCAGGTTTTTCTTGGCAAGCTCTGTCTCATTGGTAGAAATATGTGAAATCTCGATATCCAAGTAAAATTGATTCAAAATGTCGTACATGGCATGGCGGGATGAATCTACTTGGAAAAGCTGATGTCTGGGATAACTTAATGCGTATCAGAAATTCACAAGTTGCAACGGAATTGTTGGAAATTGCTTTGGGATGTTCTGAGGAGAGGAGGAAAAGTGAATAAAAAGATAAAATGTGATATCTATACCAGAGTATCCACAACCATGCAGGTAGATGGCTACAGTCTGGATGCTCAGAAAGAAAAACTCAAGAGATATGCGGAATTTCAGAACATGGAAATCGTAAATGAGTATTCCGATGAAGGTAAGTCTGGAAAAAGCGTAGAGGGCAGACCGGAATTTCAGAGAATGTTGGATAATATTGAGAATGGAACAGATGAGGTGCAGTTTGTACTGGTGTTCAAGCTTTCCAGATTTGGTCGTAATGCGGCAGATGTTTTAAATTCTTTGCAGAGGATGCAGGATTTTGGAGTGAATCTGATCTGTGTAGAAGATGGAATTGACAGCTCAAAAGATAGTGGAAAGCTGATGATTTCTGTTCTGTCTGCGGTGGCAGAGATCGAACGAGAGAATATCCTTGTTCAGACAATGGAAGGACGTAAGCAGAAAGCCAGGGAAGGAAAATGGAATGGTGGATTTGCTCCGTATGGTTATGAATTAGTAAATGGAGAATTGCAGATTGCAGAGGACGAAGCAGAGATTATTCGTCTGATCTATGACAAATTTATTCATACCAATATGGGAATCTCTGCGATTGCTGCATGGCTGAACCAGCATGGATACAAAAAGAAAAAACGACAGAATAATACACTGGACGCATTTGCCGCTTCATTTATAAAGGGCGTTCTGGATAATCCGGTATACTGTGGAAAGCTGGCTTATGGACGAAGGAAAAACGAGAAAGTTTCTGGTACAAGAAATGAATACCGCATTGTAAAGCAGGAAAATTATATGCTGCACGATGGTATCCATGAAGGGATTGTTTCAGAAACAGACTGGGAGCTGGCACATCAAAAACGGGAAAAAACAGGTGTGAAATATGAAAAGACACATAGTCTCGATCATGAGCATATTTTATCCGGAATATTGAGATGCCCATTATGTGGAAGTGGTATGTATGGAAACGTGAACCGAAAGAAAAAGAAAGACGGAACTTTATATAAGGATTATTTCTATTATGCCTGCAAACATCGTCGCCTGGTAGATGGTCATAAATGTGGATATCGTAAACAATGGAGTGAGGAGAAGATTAACAATGCAGTGGAAGAAGTTATTCGGAAGCTGGTGAAGAATCCTAAATTTGAAGAAGCAATTCTGAATAAAATCGGTTCAAGAATAGATACAGAAGAAATAGAAAAAGAGATTGAAAGACTGGAAAAACAGCACAGGCAGCTGACCGGAGCAAAAGCAAGACTTGGACAGCAGATGGACAGTCTGGATATTATGGATAAATTTTATGAAAAGAAATATCAGGATATGGAGACACGCTTATATCGTCTATATGATGAAATTGAAGGCGTGGAGAACAGTATAGAAGAAGTCAAGAATCGCCTGCTGAATATCCGGCAACAGAAAATATCAGAAGAAAACGTCTATCAATTTCTTTTATATTTTGATAAACTATATGATAAGTTCACCGACCTGGAGAAGAAAGAATTTCTTAACAGCTTTGTGGAACAGGTGGACATTTATGAGCAGGAGCAGCCAGATGGCAGATTCCTGAAGCACATAAAGTTCCGTTTTCCGGTGTATTTTGGAGACAGGGAAACACAGGAACTTTGTTGGGACAACAAAAGTACCGTTGAGACGGTCTGTTTGCTGTCAAGAAAAGATAAATAAAGGCTAAAAAGTGGCGTATTTCCGGGCTTTTTGTAAGGTTAGTATCATCGTAAGAAGCCTTGCGGAAAGCTCGGTTTTCTTGTATGGAAACATATCTACTTTTCGGTCTGACTGGAGAGAAATTGAGTAACCGGAGAATAGCGGTAGGGTTTAGGCTGTGGATTAGATGTCAGAGGTTGTGGCACCGGGATTGTTGCCAGAGCCGACCGCAGTTTAAGCCACTCGATACTAAGAGGCAGACTTGGCAGTGGAATAGATGATATGGAAGGAGGAAGATACCGTTGGGGAGAGCAAAGAAAAAAAGAGTAGCAAAAAGAAGAAAGCGTATGTTTAACAGAAACTCTATAAGAGCAAAAATGGGGAAACCTGTATTTTTCACTTTGACTCACTGCAATAAAAAGATGAGTGGTATCTCGAATAAATACAATTATAAAGCGAATATGCATAAGCTTTGCTTTGTAAGTGCACGTTTTTATAATGTAAAGTATCAGGCCTCTATTATGACTGATTGTAATTATCGAGATGCAAATATCATTGGAGTGGATTATTTCAATTGCAACATGCGTGAAACATCATTTAAAAATGCACGATTAAAGAATGTAGTATTTTTTAATTGTAATCTCAAAGGCGTGGATTTTGCAGGAACTCAATTTGATGATGTTACATTTATTAGTACAAATCTGCAGGAGCCAAAAAACCTTAATCTTGATAATCCGGGAATCAGAATTTTACGTACTTATAGGACGATTAATATTGATAGATTAGTTGAGGACAGATTATTAGTATTGGCGAAGAATAAGTCGATATTTAATGCTAAGGTACTTCATGTGAATAAGAATAAATTAAATCAATGGACGATTGGCTTAATTTATGACAAGTATGGTATCGATGGAATAGACACACTTAGTCGGATTCTATGCAAGAAAGAAAAGTGGAATAATATGTACACTGTCTTTTCGTATATGTTGCTAATTGAAAATTGGAATAAAAAATGATATAATAATTAAGTCCTGCTCCGGAACCAGTGATGGTGTATGCTAACTTGTATAAATGAGGACACATAACATTAGCAAGTATTCGAGGAGGGATGTCTATGATTAGTAATATCTTAACGGTTTTATCTTTTGTTGTATTATTGTTGAGCTCTATAATTGATTGTAACTTCCTATCCCGATTACTCGGGGTTTCGAGCAAATAATAAGTATTTTCACCCTCTTAGGCAGTTTTGTCTCGGAGGGATTTTTTTTACAAATAATTCACAAAAAAGTATTGCTTTGCCATCAGGGCAATGTTTTATAATGGATTGTGTCAGGAGGTGGTGTAGTGGGATACAAAGTTAAATGGGTAGAAGACCATCTTGGAATTTCGCGTAAGGCATTACGTAACTATGAAAGACTTGGTTTAATGCCACCAAATAAAGGTGGAAAATATCGAGATTATTCGGATGAAGATATTGACCGTATATGGAGTATAAAACTTCTTCAAGGTGTAGGGTACTCGTTAGCAGAAATTCGCGAGCTCATGGATAATCCAGAAGCAGATTTTTATAAATCAATCTCAGAGAAAGTTGTTGAGCTTGAAAGAAAACGAGATGACATTACAAATTTCATAGAATTTGCGAAAACCATCAAGCTTACAGGTCGAGTTCCAACCACTAAAGAAGTGGGTAGCATTAGGTATTCCGAGTTCATGGAGTATTCAAGGGAAAATTGGAACTTTTATATTGAACCAAAAGCGGCTTCCTATTTAGATGCAATGGAATTAACACAGAATGCTAATGAACAGGAACTTTCTGAAATTGATATTGACAGATTAGAGTCTCTTGCAAATTTGATGAGGGATTATAAGGAAATGCAATACACATATACGATAAATGCCTACTATCAAATATTATCAAGAATGAAGTCACTTGACTTTAACAGTGAAGCAGTACAGACTGTGGTTGAACAGTTGTTCTGTTTTCTTTCAGAGTGTGATACAGCTAAGGAAATTGGAGAAAAATACATACCTGTTTTCTTTTCAAAATTTACAGCACCATTTTTCTTAGAGGGAAGTGATATTGGAGAAATAAACATTGCTACATATGGAAGAGAAGGGGCTGAATTTATTGCAAGGGCTATAGCTTTCTTTGGAGGCTTTGATTCTCTAGATGATTTATACGAACTGTAAGGAATGGAGGAAAAGAAATGCTTGTTTTAGGAATTAACAAAATTTTGAATTGGTGTCAAATTATTTCCGGAGGCAGAACATATACTTGTCCGACGAAGCTGATTGACGGAAAGTTGGTTTTTCATTTCAAGAAAGAATGGCATAGTGTGGCAGAGTTTGTTTCTGACCATGCGGAGGAACTTGTTTCAGAAGGCGGTAAGATTTTCTCTCGCCCATTCAAAAAGTAGGAGGTAATTGTTATGAGATGTGCAAATTGTGGAAATGAAGATGAGAATACTCTATGGGACGAGGGAGGTACAATTTATTGTTCTCGCTGTACTCATAGAACGAGAACCTCTGATGGAGAAGAGGACTTGGTTGAATGCCCTCATTGTCATGAGATGAGAGATAGCAAGGCATATTATTGCAGACATTGTAATATGCCGTTCTAACAGAGGAAGGTGAAAAAATGACCAGAGATGAACTTAAAGAACAGATTGATGAGTTGATGAGAGAGTATGCTGATGAAGAAATTGATGGTGCTACATACTCACAAAGAATGAAGGAGTTAACCACAACAGCTCAGAATGAAAACGATGATTGATAGAAGGGAGAAAGTGTATTATGACAAAAAGTGAAGCAGAAATTTTTATTGATGAAATGGAATCAATAGGTGATGTTTGGACAGTGGAGCAGGTTATGGATGTGTATGGGAATGTCACATTAGAAATGGCTTTAAAAGATCGTAAGGCATCAGTGGGAACATTTATGAATATTATAAGTGCTGTAATTCAGAAATAACTCTTGATGTTATTATTTCTGTTGGCTATCGTGTAAAATCAAAACGAGGAATACAGTTCAGAATCTGGGTAACCGGGATTCTAAAAGAATACATGAGAAAAGGTTTTGTCTTAGATGACGATCGTTTGAAAAATCTGGGTGGTGGTGGATATTTCAAGGAATTATTGGAGAGAATCCGTGATATTCGTGATATTCGTGCATCCGAGAAAGTGTTTTATCGTCAGGTACTGGAAAGTTATGCAACGAGCATAGATTATGATCCGAAAGCGGAAATATCCATTGTATTTTTCAAAATGTAGTTGCCAAGAATTATGGAGCGATCTGCTTGATCAGTATGCCAAATATCATAAAACACTGCACTTTGATCAAATCAATTAAGTCCCCTGAAACATACCATGTTCCTTATACAGAAGTCGTAAGCTGTAAATTCCAAAACGATGCAAATTTGGGTGGGCACTGCAATGTTTTCTGACATATGCAGGATAGTAGATTGACTGGGAGAAAAAGAAAATTGCTTAACAGCTTTTCAGATCAGGTGATGCTGCATAAATCCTCAAATACTCCTTGCAATAAAAAAATACAGCAATTATAATATAAATACAAAAGCCGGATGCGGAGGCTGACTTCTGAAAACAAAGAAAGGAAGTATAAAATGGCGAAAATTTTAATCAGTCCGTCCAAATATTTACAGGGTGCGGGAGAAATGAAGAATCTTGGAACTTATGCTGCAAAGAGCGGAAAAAAAGCGTTGGTTCTGATCAGTAAAGGCGGATATAAAAGAATCGGTAAAACGATCGAAGAGAGCTTTGCTGAGAGTACCTGTGAGGTGGTTTTTGATTATTTTAACGGAGAATGCTGTAACAGTGAGATTGATCGTCTGGTAAAGATCGTAAAAGATGAGCAGTGTGATCTTACCATTGGTATTGGTGGAGGAAAGATCTTTGATACAGCGAAGGCAGTTGCATACTATGCGGGAACACCGGTATTTATCTGTCCGACGATCGCATCTACAGATGCCCCTTGCAGTGCTTTGTCTGTTATTTATACAGAAGAAGGAGTTTTTGAAAAATATCTGTTTCTTCCGGCGAATCCGAATCTTGTTCTGATGGATACAGATATCATCACCAAATCGCCGGTTCGTCTTACTGTGGCTGGTATGGGAGATGCACTGGCAACATATTTTGAGGCAAGGGCATGCAAGAGAAGCGGAGCAACTTCCTGTGCAGGAGGTAAGACAACAGAGGCTGCCATGGCACTGGCTGAACTTTGTTTTAATACCTTGATGGATGAGGGCGTAAAAGCTAAGATAGCTCTGGAAGCAGGCGTATGCACACCGGCAGTTGAGAAAGTGATTGAGTCTAATACACTTCTTTCTGGAATTGGTTTTGAAAGTGCAGGACTTGCAGGTGCACATGCGATCCATAACGGATTTACTGTACTGGAAGAATGCCATCATATGTATCATGGAGAAAAAGTTGCATTCGGAACCATCACACAGCTGGTACTGGAGAATATTCCCCAGGAAGATCTGGAAGAGATCATCTTATGGTGCATTGAAGTAGGACTTCCTGTTACTCTGGCAGAGCTTGGAGCTGGGAAGGTAACGGATGAGCAGCTTATGGAAGTTGCCACAACTGCATGTGCGGAGAATGATACACTTCACAACATGCCATTTGAAGTTACACCGGAAACTGTATTTGCAGCAATCAAAGCGGCAGATGCATATGGAAGATATTACCTGGATGAGGAATAAACAGATAAAAAGTAAATAGCTGATATAAAAATTGCAATCTGCAGAAACAAGAGTTATCAAGTATTGTTATCCTGCAGGTTGCTTTTTTTTATGTATGGCTGTAATATAACAGAAAGATCAGTAAATATTGGAACAGAAAACATACGGAGGAATATTTGTGGCAAAAAAACGAAAACCCAAAATGGAGCTTCGATATTATAAGATGCCGGAGGGGAGCCCCATCCTTGCATTGCTTGGACAGAAGTGGGTTCAGAATTATGGGAACGATATCGATTATCTCCATTTTCATAATTATCTGGAAATCGGATTCTGCTATGAAGGACAGGGATTTATGATACTTGGAGAGGATAAGGTACAGTTTCATGACCGGGATTTTACGGTGATCCCATCCAATTATCCACATACCACAAACAGTGATATTGGAACTATCAGCCGCTGGGAGTATCTTTTTATTGATGTAGAAGGATTCCTGGATAAATTTATTAATAATTCGGTAAAAAAAGAAAAAATCGTTCAGCGGATCAACTCCAGATCGCTTTTTCTGAATGAAAAAGAAAACCGATCCATGGCAGGTAAGATCCTTAAGATCCTGGATATCATGCGGGATGGAGAGGAATTTTATCTGGAAGAAGCTAAGGGAGTTTTGGCATCGCTTCTTATGGAAATCGCAAGGATAAACCGGGATTCAAGCGAAGAACGTTGCAGCGAAGGCAGAGGAAAAGTCATGGATATGATCTCCAGGTTCCAGGATTATATTTCTGATCATTACATGGAGGATCTTCGTATTGACGAACTGGCAGAATACTGTCATATCAGTGAAACTCATTTGCGCCGGATATTTACGACTTATATGAAGATGAGCCCGCTGGAATACATTAATACGATCCGTATCCAGGCGGCCTGTGATTATCTGAAAAAAACAGATCAGCCAATTGCAGATATAGCACATAAGTGTGGTTTTACCACCAATTCCACATTTAACCGGAATTTTCGTCAGGTTACGGGAATGACACCTCTGGAGTGGAGAAAACGTCCGGAGAACTATGAACAGCAGCTTCTTAAGTTTGACATCCATTCAGAGGAAGGCTGGTAAAACAACAAAACCAGATCTGTGGATCTGTCACGACAGAATAGAAATATCAGACTGTATGCGGATCAGGCAGATAGAAAGAGGTAAGAAATGTACGATTACAGGATTGTGGAGCAGGTCTCCAGAAAAAAGAAACATATGTCAGGAGCTCTCAGAAAAGTAATGGTGATCTTTGCGGCAATTTTTGTACTGATGGGTATCACGATCTCTCAGGCATTCATGCTTCCGGGATTTCTTCTGGCGCTGCTTTACTTTGCTTATGACATATTCAGCCAGAGAGACTATGAATATACCATGGAAAACGGACAACTGACCATAGATGTGATCTATGGTAAAAAATATCGTAAAACAGCTCACGTGCTGAAGCTTGAGGAGATGGAAGTGACAGCACCTCACTATCATGAAAAAGTGGCAAAATATAAAAAGAATACCGGAACGGAGAAACTGAAAAAATACGATTATACCTCTTATGAAGATGATGTGCCTTACTATACCATGATCATTCAGGAAGATGGACGTAAAATAAAACTTCTTCTGGATCTGACAGAGGAAATGCTGCATACGATGAAAACGCAGTTTCCTGAAAGGGTTTATTTTGCATAATATGCAGAAATGTTTGTGAAATATGTATGAAAAACAACATAAAATTTTATGAAATAGAAACAAAAACCTTCTTTTTTGACAAAAAATGTTCGCACAATGTCAAAAAAGAAGTTTTTTTTGGGCATCCTGACGAATGTAAAAAGAAAAAATCCTCAAAGTGCATATTTTTTGTAAAAATATAGCGTGACAATAGTGCACAATCAATAAAATGGTTGAAATTGCACATTATATGAACAATTCTGCAAACTATAGAGGAAATACGGATGCTATAATCTATTCATAAGCAAACGGGAAATGCTTAATAAAGGAGGAAAAGTAAATGAAGAAAAAATTACTCGCAGTATTAATGACAGGTATCATGGCAATGTCTTTTGCTGCAACTACTACAGCAGTATATGCAAAAGGTGATGACGATAACACCCTGACTGTATGGGCATGGGATCAGAACTTCAACATCAAGGCTATGAATATTGCAGGTGAGCAGTATGCAAAGGATCACGAAGGATTCAAGGTTGATGTAGTTGAGACATCTTCTGATGACTGCCAGACCAAACTTACAACAGCAGCAAACGCCGGAGATTACAGCACACTTCCGGACATCGTTCTGATGCAGGACAACAGCTATCAGAAATATCTGAAGAGTTATCCGGATGCTTTTACAGATCTGAAGGATATGGATATCAACTGGGATGATTTCGGAAAACTGAAACAGTCCTACTCCATGGTAGATGACACACATTACGGAGTTCCGTTTGATAACGGTGCAACAATTGCCTGCTATCGTACAGATATCCTGGAAGAAGCAGGATATACCATTGATGATCTTACAGATATCACATGGAGCAAATTCATGGAGATCGGAAAAGACGTTCACGAAAAAACAGGTAAATATCTCCTTACAAGTGAAGCAACAGGTGGCGATACTCTGATGATGATGATCCAGTCCTGTGGAGCAAACTTCGTAAATGATGACGGAGAGGCTTATATCGTTGGCAACGATGTAGCAGAGAAATGCGTAGATCTTTATGTGGATCTTGTAAAGAACAATGTTGTTAAATTAGTAAATAACTGGGATGAGTACATCTCCACAATCACAGGCGGAGAGGCTGCCGGTATCGTTAACGGTAACTGGATCACAGCTACACTGATGGGAACAGAGGATCAGAAGGGTCTGTGGCAGATCACAACAATGCCGAAAGTTGACGGCGTTGATACAGCTACAAACTATGCAAACAATGGCGGATCTTCCTGGTACATTACATCCAACTGCAAGAATGTAGAGCTTGCTGAGGACTTCCTTGCAAGCACATTTGGTTCCAGCACAGACTTCTATGATGCAATCCTTCCGGAAACAGGTGCAATTTCCTGCTACCTGCCGGCTGGTGAGTCTGAGGTTTACAATGAGCCAAGCGAGTTCTTCAATAACCAGCCGATCTTCTCAACAATTGTAGAGTACTCTTCACACATTCCGGAATTTACAAAAACTCCGTACCACTATGAGGCAAGAGAGTGCATCAACACAGCTGTTGTTAATATTGTAAACGGCGCAGATAAAGAATCTGCACTTCAGGAAGCACAGGATACACTGGCATTCAAGATGACAGAGTAAAGCTGAAATATTAAAGAAATACAGGGCAGGGGACTGCATGCAGTCCCTTGTCTTATGTAAAGGTTTAGATGTTTGAAAGGAGGAGTTCCTGTGAATTCCAAAAAAAGTGGCATGTCTCTGGTAGCGAAACAAAGAGCGGCCGGCTGGATCTTTCTGGCACCGGCAACCATTATGATCGCTGTCATGAGTTTTTATCCGATGATCCGCGCATTTATCATTTCTTTACAGACAGGTGCCGGAGCAAACATGAGGTTTGCGGATCCGATCTTCAGTAACTATAAACGTATCATGATGGATAAGGTATTCCAGCAGTCCATCGTCAATACTTTCCTGTATCTTATTATTCAGGTACCGATCATGCTGGTCCTTGCGATCCTGCTTGCACAGCTTCTGAATAACAAGGATCTGAAATTTAAAGGCTTTTTCCGTACATGTGTATTTCTTCCATGTGCAACATCTCTTGTATCTTATTCTCTGATCTTCCGTTCTATGTTTGCAACAGACGGTCTGATCAACAGCATCCTGATCAAACTTGGAATTTTAACAACTGGCTATAACTTCCTGGGTAACTCCACAAGTGCAAAGATCGTGATCATCATCGCACTGATCTGGAGATGGACAGGATATAACATGGTGTTCTATCTGGCAGGTCTTCAGAATATTGAATATTCTGTATACGAGGCAGCAAAGATCGATGGTGCCAATGGCTGGAAGACCTTCTGGAAAATTACCGTACCACTTCTGAAACCGACAATTATCATGACATTTATTATGTCGATCAATGGTACACTGCAGTTGTTTGATGAGTCTGTCAACCTGACAAAAGGTGGCCCGGCGAACTCAACCATCACAATGTCCCATTATGTTTATAATACATGCTTCATCAACGTGCCAAACTTCGGATATGCGGCAGCAATGTCATTTATCATATTTATCATGGTAGCGATCCTGGCCTTTATCAATTTGAAAGTAGGTGATACACGTGACTGAGAAAAAGAATAAATCCGCAATTCAGAGAAGATTGATCCCTACATATATTTTTCTGATCATCGTATCATTTATCTCTGTATTTCCACTGTATTGGATGATCTCTGCGGCAACCAATACATCCACAGATGTATCCAGAGGCCGTATCCTTCCGGGTACATATTTTATGCAGAACTTTAAAAACCTGACTGCACAGCAGCCGCTGTGGAGAGCTCTTGGAAACTCTCTGTTTTATGCAGTTCTTACTACAGTGATCTGCCTTCTGATCTGTTCTATCGCAGGTTATGGCTTTGAGGTATATCATGACAGATGGAAAGACAGACTGTTTTCCACCCTGCTTCTTGCAATGATGGTTCCGCAGGTTGCAACGATGGTTCCTTTATTTAAGATGTTTTCAAAAGCCGGACTCTTAAATACAGCGGTAGGTTTTATCCTTCCGATCATTTCCACACCATTTATGATCATGATGTTCCGTCAGAATGCCAGAGCATTTCCTATCGATATCATTGAGGCAGCACGGATTGACGGATTAAGCGAGGTAAGGATCTTTTTCCAGATGTTTATCCCGACTATGAAATCTACTTATGCGGCGGCAGCAGTTATCACATTTATGAATGCATGGAATTCCTATCTGTGGCCGAAGGTAATCATGACAGATAATAAGGCGATGACCATGCCGATGTTGATCGCCAATCTGATCACAGGATATGTAACGGATTACGGCATGCTGATGTGCGGCGTATTATTCTGTTCCATTCCGACCATGATCGTATTCTTCGTATTACAGAAACAGTTCGCAGAGGGTATTACCGGAGCTGTAAAATAATTTTAAAACAAAAAGGATGCTGCCGAAATCTGTAGGTATATTGTATAATATGCTTTAACTGGATCACGCAGCATTCTTTTTATACCAGATCAACTGTGGATCAGTTGTCTGGTATAAATTTTCTCAGAGAAGAGGATGCTTTTGTCCGCTTGATGTGAATCAAATCATAAGGAGATAAAAAATGGCAGAGCAGATTAGATACAGCCATTATCTGCACGGTGGCGATTACAACCCTGAGCAGTGGCTGGACAGACCGGATATTCTGAAAAAAGATATCGAATATTTCAAAAAAGCCCATATCAATACCGTTTCCATGGGAATGTTTTCCTGGGCAGTGCTGGAGCCAGAAGAGGGAAGATATAACTTTGACTGGCTGGAAGAAGTGATCGATAATCTGTATAAAGAAGGAATTTATACGATACTTTCCACACCATCCGGAGCAAGACCGAAATGGATGGCAGATAAATATGAAGAAGTTCTTCGCATGGATCCGGATCGCACGAGAAGATTTTTCGGTGGAAGACATAATCACTGTTATACTTCTCCAGTATACAGGGAAAAAGTCTACAATATTAATAAGAAGCTTTCTGAACGTTTCGGAAAACATCCCGCAGTGCTTTTGTGGCATATTTCCAATGAATATGGCGGAGAATGCCACTGTCCTCTGTGCCGGGAAAAATTCCGGGAATGGCTGAAAGAAAAATACGGGACCATCGAAAATTTAAATTCCAGCTGGTGCACAACGTTCTGGAGCCATACCTATAACAGCTTTGATCAGATCGAAAGTCCTTCGCCAAAGGGGGAAAATGCTCTTCATGCACTTACCTTGGACTGGAAACGTTTTGTTACAGACAGGACTGTGGATTTTATGAAGCATGAGATTTCTGCGATCCGTGCAGGTGGTTCCGAGCTTCCGGCAACCGCCAATCTGATGTATGACTACAACGGACTGGACTATAAAAAATTTAAGGATGTTATGGATATTGCATCCTGGGATAATTATCCAAGCTGGCATAAAAAAGACAATTATACCACAGCGTTGGACGGAGCCATGCAGCATGATCTTATGCGAAGCATCAAGAAAGCACCGTTTCTTCTGATGGAATCCTGTCCCTCTGCGACCAACTGGAAGCCTATCAACAAGCTGAAAAAACCAGGAATACATCTGGCTGCCTCTCTGCAGGCAGTTGCTCATGGTTCAGACAGTGTTCTGTATTTCCAGCTTCGTCAGAGCCAGGGAGCCTCTGAGAAATTCCATGGTGCGGTGATCGATCACTACGGTGGGGATGATACCCGTATTTTCCGCGAAGTGACAGAGGTAGGAGAAGCGTTGGAGCAGATCCGGGAAACTGCTGGAAGCGTGACGAAGTCTCCGGTGGCTGTTCTCTATGACCGGGAAAATGACTGGGCGCTGAAGGATGCGCAGGGACCTCGAAACGAGGATATGCATTATCAGGAAACTGTACTGAAACAGTATCGTGCTCTCCGAAGAAAAGGCTATAATACAGATGTCATCAATATGGAACATGATCTGTCCCGGTACCGTTTGGTAACGGCACCGATGGCCTACATGTTTTATCATGGATATGCCGAAAAGCTTCGCGCTTTTGCAAAAAACGGTGGTACTTTGGTAATTTCCTACTGGTCCGGACTTGTAGATGAAACAGATAAATGTTATCTGGAGGGAACCCCTCACGGACTGATGGAAGCAGCTGGTATCCGTACGGAAGAGATCGATGCACTTTATGACTGGGAAGAAAACGTAGGTATCCCGGAAACAGGAAATCATCTCAGACTTACAGAAAGCTATACCTGCAAAAATCTCTGTGAGCTTGCAGAGGTTTCCGATGCGGAAGTACTGCTGCGTTATGGAAGGGATTTCTATCAGGGGTATCCGGTACTGACTCACAAGAAATATGGAAAAGGCCATGTTTACTATGTAGCGGCAGATATGGAAGCAGCCTTTTATGAGGATTTTCTGGGAAGGGCAGCAGAGGAAGCAGGCGTGAAGATGCCGCTTACATTTATACCGGAAGGTATTTCTGTGACAACCAGAGAAAATGAGGATACGGAATATCTGTTTATCCAGAACTTCGGAGAAAAGACAGAAACAGTTTCTGTCTCGGGGGATTACGAAGTTCTCTACGGATCAACAGATGAAAATATTGCTCCGCTTGCCACCAGGATTTTAAAGCGGAAAAAATAATCACAGTAAAAAACACAGCAAAAAGTATAAAGCATATTTGTTTTCGGACGGTATGCTTTTTACTGCTGTCTGGGAAAGAGAAGGTAAAATGGCAGGTACACCAAAAGAAGAGATAAAAAGAATAGCGGATCAGTTTGCATTTACCGGAGAACTGGTTTCCTGCGGCCCCTGCGGAAGCGGGCATATCAACGAAACCTATATGCTTAGATATCGGATCGGAGAGATGGGGTCCATTAAGGTGATCCTTCAGAAGATCAATCGGGAGATCTTTCAGAAACCGGAAGAACTGATGGAGAACATTGCCGGAGTCACCGGGCATCTGAAAAAGAAAGTTCTTCAGAAGGGAGGAGATCCGGAACGGGAGGTTCTGAACCTGATTCCGACAAAGGACGGGAAGGCATTCCTGACAGATGAAAACGGAGAATGCTGGAGAGCTTATATTTTTATTACCGATGCAGTAAGCTATGATCTGGCAGAAAAACCGGAGGATTTTTATGAAAGTGCAGTTGCATTTGGAAAATTCCAGGAAATGCTAGCAGATTACCCGGCAGAGACTCTGCATGAAACGATAAAGGATTTCCATGATACAAAGAAACGTTTTCAGACTTTGAAAAATGCCATAGAGAAGGACAGCCGCCATCGTGCTGCATCCGTAAAAGAAGAGATCGCATTTGCGTTTCAGCATGAGTATCTGGCAAATGTATTCGGTGAGCTGCTGGCAAAAGGTGAGGTGCCCCTTCGGGTAACGCACAACGATACGAAGCTGAATAACGTTATGATCGACTTGGAAACAGGAAGGGGAATCTGTGTAGTGGACCTGGACACGGTTATGCCGGGACTTGCCATGAATGATTTTGGAGATTCCATTCGTTTCGGGGCCAGCACTGCATTGGAGGATGAGAAAGATTTAAGCAAAGTTTCCTGTGATATGGAGCTCTATGAAATCTATGTAAAAGGCTTTCTGGAAAGCTGTGGAGATAAGCTTAGTGCAAAAGAGATCGAGATGCTTCCCATGGGAGCTAAGGTGATGACTTATGAATGTGGCATTCGCTTTCTTACCGATTATCTGGAAGGAGATCATTATTTTAAGATCGACCGGGAAGAACACAATCTGGACCGCTGCCGCACACAGTTTAAGCTGGTGGCTGATATGGAACAGAAATGGGATACTATGCAGACGATCGTGAAAAAATATCAGAAATAAAAAAACAGGAATTTTTACAATGGAGGTAAAGTGATGAGCGAAACAAAAGGAAGAGTGACCATTCCGACAGATCTGGATGTGATCCCGGAGACACTGAAAATGCTGGATGAGTGGGGTGCAGATGCCATCCGTGACTGTGACGGAACGGAATTTCCGGCAGAGCTGAAGAAAACCGGCGCAAAGATTTATGCAACTTATTATACCACCAGAAAGGATAATGCCTGGGCAAAGGCCCATCCGGAAGAAATCCAGCAGATGTATATCATGACATCTTTTCACACGGCAGTGTCGGATACTCTGGAGATCCATCTGATGGATCATTTGTATCCGGATATGCTGGCGGTGAATACAAGAGATGATATCAGAAGATGGTGGGAAGTCATTGACCGGACTACAGGGGAAGCTGTCAGTACAGAGGAATGGTCATACGATGAAGAAAACGGAAATGTTGTGATCAGGCCGGCGAAAGAGTTTCATGAGTATACGGTAAGCTTTCTTGCATATATCATGTGGGATCCGGTACATATGTACAATGCAGTTGTCAATGACTGGAAAGATGTAGAACCTCAGATCACTTTTGATGTGCGTCAGCCGGCAACACGTGCACATTCCATGAATCGCCTCCGCAGATTTCTGGATTCCCATGATTATGTGAATGTAGTACGATTTACTACATTTTTTCACCAGTTCACACTGATCTTTGATGAGATGGCACGGGAAAAATATGTAGACTGGTTTGGATATTCCGCTTCGGTGAGCCCCTATATCCTGAAACAGTTTGAGCAGGAAGTGGGATATAAGTTCCGTCCGGAGTTTATCATTGATCAGGGATATATGAACAACACCTACCGTATCCCATCAAAAGAATTTAAAGATTTCCAAGCTTTCCAGAGACGGGAAGTGGCGAAGCTTGCAAAGGAAATGGTAGACATTGTCCATGAATACGGAAAAGAGGCCATGATGTTCATGGGTGATCACTGGATCGGTATGGAGCCCTTTATGGATGAGTTTGCTTCCATCGGGCTGGATGCGGTAGTGGGAAGCGTCGGAAACGGAGCGACCCTACGTTTGTTCAGTGATATTAAACATGTAAAATATACAGAGGGAAGATTTCTGCCGTACTTTTTCCCGGACACCTTCCATGAGGGCGGGGATCCTGTAAAAGAGGCAAAAGTAAACTGGGTGACTGCAAGAAGAGCTATCCTTCGAAGTCCGATCCAGAGAATTGGATACGGCGGTTATCTGAAACTGGCTCTGGAATTTCCGGATTTTGTACAGTATATCAAGGAAGTCTGCCAGGAATTCCGTGTGCTCTACGACAATATCCAGGGAACCACACCATACTGTGTAAAACGTGTGGCTGTTTTAAATTGCTGGGGAAAAATGCGCTCCTGGGGCAACCATATGGTACATCATGCCATCTATTACAAGCAGAATTATTCCTATTTCGGAATTATCGAGGCATTAAGCGGTGCGCCTTTTGATGTGTCCTTTATCAGCTTTGATGATATCCGTCAGGATAAAGATCTGCTGAATGATTTTGATGTGATCATCAATGTAGGTGATGCGGATACTGCACAGTCCGGTGGTGAGAACTGGGCAGATCCGAAGATTCTTACAGCTGTGCGGAAATTTGTCTATAATGGCGGCGGATTTATTGGCGTCGGTGAACCGGCAGCTCATCAGTGGCAGGGAAAATTCTTCCAGCTGGATGACATCCTTGGTGTAGAGGAAGAAAGAGGATTTAATCTTAATACCGATAAATACAACTGGGAAGAGCATAAAGATCATTTTATCCTGAAGGATACAGACGGAACCGTAGATTTCGGTGAGGGGAAAAAGAATATCTTCGCACTTCCGGATACGAAGATCCTTATCCAGAAGGACCAGGAAGTCCAGATGGCAGTAAAAACCTTCGGAAAAGGCAGAGGTGTTTACATCAGCGGACTTCCGTACAGCTTCTGCAACAGCCGTATCCTTTATCGTGCTGTGCTCTGGTCAGCAGCGGCAGAAAATGAGCTTTTCTGCTGGTTTTCTTCCAATTATAATGTGGAAGTACATGCTTATGTGAAAAATAAAAAGTATTGTGTGGTAAACAACACCTATGAGCCACAGGACACTACGGTTTACACAGGGGATGGAAAGAGCTTTGACCTTCATCTGGAAGCTAATGAGATCCGCTGGTATCAGATCTGAGAAAGCAGGATACAGGTTTACTGATAAAGAAAAGCTGTGAAATTGTCTGAGGGCGTTGACAGAGAAAAAAACTTATAAT
Organism: Ruminococcus sp. AM26-12LB; assembly: GCF_003480785.1. NCBI lineage: Bacteria > Bacillati > Bacillota > Clostridia > Eubacteriales > Oscillospiraceae > Ruminococcus > Ruminococcus sp. AM26-12LB. The sequence goes on from NZ_QUJX01000003.1 coordinate 113,473, forward strand.
ATAATAAATCCATTCCAAAAGTAGGAAAACAAAGCTGTTGTAATAGAGAAAATCTATTATAACAGCTTTTTGTTATTGTTGACAAACAATTTTGCTTACAAAGAGGAGGCCTTTATGAACAAAAAGATTAAGACAGTGTTTTCATATCTGATGATCATTGTGGGAGCAATCCTGGCCAGTTTTTCTGTTGCCTGTATTTTGCTTCCCAATGATGCCATCGATTACGGAACTGCCGGAATCGCCATTATTATAAGCAAGCTGACAGGGTATAATCTGTCGTTATGTGTGCTGCTTGTGTTTCTGCCGTTTCTCATAGCTGGGGTCATTCTTATCGGTAAGTATTTCTTTGTAAAAACGTTCGTGGGTTTTGTTGTCTACACAATAGGTCTTTCCTACTTTGAAAAAATCCCTTTTGAGCTGAATACAGAGCATTTTATTGCAGTAGCCTTTGGAGGTGCGATCCTTGGTGTGGGACTGTCTCTGATCCTTCGAAACGGTGGCTGTATTGACGGTTCTGAGATCTTTGCCAATATCATTGTAAAAAAAGATCTACAATCATTCCGGAAAGGACTACAGTATTTCCTACATATTGATCGCATTTAATGCCTGTGTATATGGAGCTGTGTTTGTACTTCTTGACAGAGATTCCGCACTTTTAAGTCTTCTGGTATACATTGTGGCGACTTCCATCATTGATCATTTCACAGATCATTTTGAGGCACTGAAACAGGTGACGATCATCACAAAGGATCCTGATGCGATCATCTGTGATATTAAGGAGGAACTGAACAAAACCTGTACCATCATCAACTCTTCCGGCGTGATCGCAGGAGAGAACAAGACTCTGATCTGCTATGTAAATTATTTTGAACTGCAGAAAGTAAAAGAGATCATTTCAAGGAATAAAGGATCTTTCAGTACCGTTTCCACCATTGACGAGATCCTGCGGTAAGGCATGTCTGTAAATGAGAATGCAGATATTTCTTTTGCAGAAAAAGAGTGCTTTTTCTCCGAAAAATAAAAGCAGAAAAAGCAGTATTGTGATAAAATAGAAGAAAAATATTTCAAAGACAAACTAAAATGATCAGAAGAAAAGAGGTAGATAGATTATGATAAAAGCAGAAAAAAAGACACTGAAGCTTTCGGTAGAGAAGCCTCAGTATATTACAGTAAATGATATTACTTACGCACAGGTGGATTCCTGGTTCGGACATTGCAGGCGGGATCTGAAACTGGATATAATCTACCCGGAAACAAAAGATGGAAAAATCTATCCCTGCATCCTCTGGATCTGTGGAGGCGCATGGCTGATGATGGATAAATCCGCACATAATCTTTATCTGAGCAGACTGGCATCCAGTGGCTTTGTAGTGGCAAGTGTGGAGTATCGTACTTCCAATCAGGGCCCGTATCCCATGCCGCTGCAGGATGTAAAGGCAGCTATCCGTTACCTGAAAGCCCATGCAGACCGGTTCCGCATCAACAAAGAGCAGATAGGAGTTATGGGAGAGTCTGCCGGAGGATATCTTACCTGTATGGCTGCGCTGGACAATGATCCGGCTCTGGATGTGGGAGAGTATCTGGAAGAATCCAGTAAGGTACAGGCTGCCTGCCCATGGTATCCGCCTACGGATCTTTCCGCATTTCCATGTGAATCTGCAGAAAAATGTGCTTCTTCCGCAGAATCCCTTCTGCTTGGATTTAATTCCATGTTAAATAAAGAAAAGGCATACCAGAGCAGTCCGGTTTCCAAGGTTACGAAGGATGCACCGCCATTTCTGATCATTCATGGCAACTGCGATCAGGTCGTTCCTTATGTTCAGTCGGAAACTTTATACGGACTTCTGGAGAAAAAAGACTGTGATGTCACTTTGCTGACACTGGATGGTGCAGACCATGCAGATATCCAGTTTTTCCAGGATGAGGTGTGGAACCGGATCGCAGAGTTTTTCCATGAAAAACTGAAATAAATAAAAGACAGGAACACAGATCATCCAGCAGTTGTTGTAAATATGTGATCCTGAAAAGACCAAAATAGAAAAGAGAAACACAAATGATAACATTAAACGATTATCTGTATTCCGGAGATACTCTTCTCCGGATACTGAAGAAATACATTCGGGATCTTAGGACAGAGGCGAAGGAAAAACATAATGAGATCGATCTGGTACACTGTAATTTTTTGATCCAGATCCAGGAGCTTCTGGAGCATAATGATTTCCTCACTGCCCAGTCTCAGAAGATCCGGGAATTTTATAAATATATGGCAGGGGAATATCCGTTTCTGGCGTTTACCTTCAAGGGAAGAATCAAATCCCTGATCCGTGCGGAGGAAAAATTTAACGGATATGTAGTAGAATTTATTTATGACTACTATAAAGAATATGGGGAATATCCTTCCGTATCCCAGATCAAGGAACGGTTAAGCTGTTTCCGCGATTTTATTGCCTACAGGATCGTTATCGCCATGCCCAGATGTCATCTGAAAAATGGTGAGAATGTCAGAGAAGAAGAGCTTCGTTATCTTTATGAGATCGCCAATATACTTCCGGGATTTCTGGAAGAAAGAGGATTTACCGCAGAGCCGGCCAGAGGAGTGCAGGAAAGTACATCGCCACTGCTCAGCAGGGAAGCAAAGCCTTACTATAGGGATTACATCTGTAATAACAGTGAGGATGATTATCAGTCCCTGCATATCACGTTTTATGATAACAGTTCCCGAAGCTATATGGAAGTACAGCTGCGGACCAAAGACATGGATGATGTTGCGGAGATTGGTTCCGCCAACCATTTAAGCTATGAGAAAAAACAGGAAAGTGAACGCAGGAGAAGGGACGCGATTCCCCAGGGGGAATGTATCTATTTTGATGAGGCTTATGAGCGGGGTATGCGACTTCTTGGACTGGATCTTGCTGCGCTGGACGTTAATATGTTTGGTGCGGTAAACAACAGCCTGATCAATGATGGCTGCGGACTGTTCCGCGGAAGGATGATCCTTCCTTATGAGCATCTTTCCCGTTTTCAGAATGATATCGTTGACTGAGGGAGGATGACATGAAAGACTTGACAAAAGGGAAGCCTTCCGCATTGATCCTGTCCTTTGCGCTTCCTGTATTTCTGGGAAATATCTTGCAGTTGACGTACAGCCTGGCAGATACCCGGATCGTGGGAAGCTTTCTTAAAGAAGATGCGTTGGCGGCAGTAGGGGCCACCAGTCCTTTAAGCGGGCTGATCATCGGTTTTCTGATGGGCCTTGCAAATGGATTTGCCATTGTCACCGCACAGAAATTCGGTGCCGGAAACCGGGAAGAAGTACGAAAATCTTTTGCACTGTCTCTTGTAATGGGCAGCGTGATTTCTCTGATCCTGACTGTTTTAGGACTTTTGTTTCTGCATCCGATCCTGAGGTTCCTGAATGTTCCGGATCATTTGACGGGAACCGCCAGGCAGTATATCTTTATTATTATCGCAGGTATGCTGGCAACGTTTCTTTATGATACCTGCGCGGCATCTCTGCGCGCACTTGGGGATACGGTGACGCCTCTTGTGATCCTGGCAGTGTCTGTAACTTTAAATATCGCAGGAGATCTGTTTTTTATTCTGGTAGTAAAAGCAGGAGTTCAGGGAGCAGCCATTGCCACGGTACTTTCACAGACGCTGGCATTTTTTATATGCTGGTTTTACATGATCCGCAGGTATGAGATCCTGCGGCTGAAAAAAGAGGATTTTTTCGGTCTCGAAAGAAATATGATGAAAAATATGCTGAGTGCCGGACTTTCTATGGGACTTGTAAGCTCTCTTGTAAATCTTGGTACACTGGCACTGCAGACTTCCATCAACCGGCTTGGAAGAGATATCATCGTGGCACATACAGCAGCCCGTAAGATCACAGAGATGTTTATGATCATGTTTGGCGTGTTCGGGCAGACTATGGCAATCTTCTGCGGCCAGAACGCAGGAGCAGGGAGGATGGACCGGGTACGTCATGGAATCGGTCTTGCAGTTCTGTATACCTGTATCTGGTCCGTGATGACAGTGATCTTCAGCTTTACCATTGGAAAACAGCTGATCTATCTGGTCACAGGAAGCTATAATGAAACGGTGATCCGCAATGCCGCCAATTATCTTAAATTTGATACGATCTTTTATTTCGTAACGGCTGTGATCAGTGTCCTCAGAAATGCTATGCAGGGCCTTGGAGAAACGGTGATCCCTCTGGTTTCCAGTGCGCTGGAGATGATCGGAAAAGTAGTGATCGCGGTGACTCTGGTGCCACTTCTCGGTATGGTGATCCCGCTGATCGTGAAGATACTTAAGATGCCTGAATTAAAGAAAACAGTCTGAGAGATTCGAAGATCCGATGAGAAAGATTCGCGTGAAAAATAAAAAGCACATTGTATGGAATGAGCCGCCACCGGAAAGTATGACTTTTGGGGTGGTTCAACCATAGCAATGTGCTTTCTTTAATTTTACATAGTTGCTGTCGCTTCTTTTACGTTTTCCTTTTCAGGAAAGATATGTCTGAAAATAAAACGTACGATCGGACCTGCATAGATCAGCTGCCAGAAGAATGCCATCGGGAAGTTGAATGCGGTTGTCTGAAGCCATACAGCTACAAACTGATTTCCGGCATCCTTAAAGAGAATGGTTGCCGCGAGGCTCATTAACGGGCACATGAAAGCAACGGAAGGAACGGAGATCGCAAGGATCTTGCTGAACGGATGGCAGTTTTTGAAATCTACCATGCGCATTGCACAACCAAAGGCAAGCTTGGATACAATAAAGAAGTCAAGGATAAATGCGATCGGTCCCATGATCACCAGTTCATGAAAAGCGTCAAGGAACACACGGTTTGTCATACTCCCTGTGTTCAGGGAAATGTTGTAGCAGATCATGGCGTAAACCATAAAAAATACCATGATAAGGGTAAAGATAACTTCCTGAAATTTGTTTTTTGGCATAAAAATCCTCCTTTAAAATGATTAAGTGATAATGTAAAACCTCAGAGCATGTGTTGTTCGTTAATCATTCAGGAGAATGTGCGTTTCCAATATATGACAGGATTTTGTCATAAACCATATTCGGTTTTTTGACCAAATCAAACTGCGAAGCAGTTATTTGGCTGTAAGCAGGCAGCAGAGCGGTTTACGAATATCCGCTTGATACCGGCGGTTATGATATCATAAGTAGTAAAGCCTTGTCAATAAGTAAAATTCGCAACATCCTGCGGAATGTTCTGAAAAAACATGGAAATATCAGAAGAGTAATTGAGAAAAAAATGGCAATAACTCCTCTTGACCGTTAAAGTTAGATATAGTAAACTTGTAAACGGTTAGCGGATTCTAACTAATGCGTAAAATTTGTGGCGGGCCGTATCCCTTGACAAAATGCGGCCTGAACAGGAGTTACGGACAGGGCGAAAAGACCAGACAGGAGGATAAATATCAAATGGATTATTTAGAGATTGAGAAGGTCATTGGAAGAGAGATTATTGATTCAAGAGGAAATCCGACCGTAGAGGCAGAGGTTTATCTGGCAGATGGAACGGTCGGAAGAGGAGCAGCACCAAGCGGAGCGTCCACAGGAGAATTCGAAGCACTTGAGCTGAGAGATCAGGATAAAAGCCGTTTTGGAGGAAAAGGTGTTTCGAAGGCCATTGAAAATATCAATACAGTAATTAATGATGCGTTGGCAGGAATGGATGCATCTGATATTTATGCAGTGGATGCTGCCATGCTCAAAGCAGATGGAACAAAGGACAAATCAAAACTGGGCGCAAATGCCATTCTTGCGGTTTCTATTGCGTGCGCACGTGCGGCTGCGATTTCTCTTGACATCCCCCTTTACAGATTTCTTGGTGGGGTGAACGGAAACAGACTTCCGGTTCCGATGATGAATATCCTAAACGGTGGTGCACATGCTGCGAATACCGTTGATGTTCAGGAATTCATGATCATGCCGGCAGGAGCACCAAGCTTTAAAGAGGGACTTCGCTGGTGTACGGAGGTATTCCACGCTCTTGCTGCACTTCTGAAAGAAAAAGGCCTTGCAACAAGCGTTGGAGATGAAGGTGGTTTTGCACCAGACCTTGGAAGCGATGAGGAAGCCATTGAGTACATCCTTGAAGCAGTGAAAAAAGCAGGATATGAGCCTGGAAAGGATTTTGTACTTGCCATGGATGCTGCATCCAGTGAGTGGAAAGGAAACAAAAAGGGGGAGTATGTTCTTCCGAAATGCGGAAAGAAATTTACATCTGCGGAGCTTGTTGATCACTGGAAAAATCTGATCGAAAAATATCCGATCTACTCTATTGAGGATGGCCTTGATGAGGAAGACTGGGAAGGCTGGCAGATCATGACAAAAGAACTTGGAGGAAAAGTACAGCTTGTAGGTGATGACCTGTTTGTTACAAATACAGAGCGTCTTGAGAAAGGTATCAGCCTTGGCTGCGGAAATTCTATTCTGATCAAACTGAATCAGATCGGTTCTGTATCCGAGACTCTGGAAGCCATCAAAATGGCACATAAAGCTGGTTATACAGCGATTTCTTCCCATCGTTCCGGAGAGACAGAGGATACAACCATTGCAGATCTTGCAGTGGCACTGAATACCTGCCAGATCAAGACAGGAGCTCCTTCCAGAAGCGAACGTGTGGCAAAATATAATCAGCTTCTCCGTATTGAGGAAGAGCTTGGAGATGCAGCAGTATATCCGGGATTCCGGGCATTCAATATCAAGAGATAAGATCATAACTAACACATTTCTCAAAAAGGTACGCTTTGGCGTGCCTTTTTTTGGCGAAAATAAGGTTGCCAGATTTCTCAAAATAGTATATTATGATTTACAGCCGTGTGAAAAAATAAAATTGAATATTGGAGATGCTATGAAAGAATACGTAAATACTTTTATACGTTACAGGTTTCTTCTGGGAGAGCTTGTAAAAAAAGGAATCAAACTGAAGTACAGACGTTCCTATCTTGGTATCATCTGGTCTCTTCTTGAGCCTCTGCTTACCATGATCGTACTAACGATCGTATTCGGTACCCTGTTCGGAAACAAGGATCGGACATTTCCTGTATATATCCTGACAGGACGTCTTCTGTACACATTCTATTCCAGTGCCACAAAAGCGGCATTGAAATCAGTAAGAGCGAATTCGGCAATGATCAAGAAAGTTTATGTGCCAAAATATCTCTATCCGCTGTCAAGTGTACTTTTTAACTATGTGATCTTCCTGATCTCGCTGATCGTGCTGGTTCCGGTAGGAGCAGTACTTGGTGTGGAGCCGACACTTTATATGCTCCAGATCCCGATCGCGCTGATCCTGGTATTTCTGTTGTCTTATGGTTGTGGAATGATCCTTGCTACGATTGGCGTTTTTTTCAGAGATATGGAATATCTGTGGTCAGTAGCGCTGATGCTGATCATGTATACCTGTGCGATCTTTTATTATCCGTCCAGACTGCTGAAAAGTGGTTTTTCATGGATCCTGAAATATAATCCGCTGTACTGTACCATCGATGTTTTTCGTTCGGGAATGTTCGGAGAGCCGATGAATCTTCATTATGCGGCATACGCACTGGTATTCAGCCTTGTGACGATTGCCATCGGAATGTTCTGTTTCAAGAAGAAACAGGATGAATTTATCCTTTATATTTAACAGGAGAAAAATATGGAAAAACCTGCAGTAGTTGTAGATAACGTAAGTATGAAGTTTAATCTCAGTAAAGAAAAGGTAGACAGCCTGAAGGATTACGTGATTAAATTCTTAAAAAAAGAAATTAAATATAATGAATTCTGGGCTCTTCAGAATGTTGATTTTGAGGTGAAAAAAGGTGACCGTGTAGGAATCCTGGGACTTAACGGAGCGGGAAAAAGTACTCTGCTCAAAGTAATTGCCGGTGTATTCAAGCCTACCGAAGGCAAGGTGGTCCGAAACGGACGTCTGGTCCCTCTTCTGGAACTGGGAGCCGGTTTTGATTCGCAGTATACAGGACGTGAGAATATTTTTCTGTATGGTGCGATGCTCGGATATTCCAAGAAGTTTCTGGAATCGAAATTTGATGAGATCGTTGAGTTTTCTGAACTGAAGGAATTTATCGATGTCCCTATTAAGAATTATTCTTCCGGTATGAAGGCAAGACTTGGATTCTCCATTGCCACACTGGTATCACCGGATATCCTGATCCTGGATGAAGTCCTTTCTGTAGGAGATGCCAAATTCCGGAAAAAGAGTGAAAAGAAAGTCTTAAGTATGTTTGATAAGGGCGTTACGGTACTGTTTGTATCCCATTCTCTGGAACAGGTACAGCGCTTGTGCAATAAAGCAATGATACTTGAAAAAGGAAAACTGATCGCATATGGAGATATTGATGAGATCTCGGCCAAATATGCGGAGATGATCAGATAAAGAACAGAAGGCGGCCCAGGCAGTCGCATAAATAAAAAGAACTGGACAGTGAACGGTTTGAATAGCAGATAGCCAGACGATTTGCGGAAATGATGCAAATGTCTGGCTATTATGTTATTATATTACGAAGAAAACAGGGAGGCAAAAAGATGACTTTACAGCAGATCCTTGAAAAGGTAAAAAAAGGCCAGCTCTCTGTGGAGCATGCAGAGGACCTTCTAAAAAAAGAGGGATATGAAGAAATGGATTATGCGAAGCTGGATACTGCCCGAAAAGCGAGGACCGGTTTTGCGGAGGTAGTTTACTGTGCGAGAAAAGCAGACGAACATCTTTTGAATATCTATCAGAAGCTTTATGAGGAAGATGGAGAAGTCTTTGGAACAAGGGCGTCAGAACATCAGTATGAACTGGTAAAAAAGGTTCTTCCTGATGTGGTTTATGATCCGGTTTCCGGAATTTTGAAGATTGAAAAAGAGAAGGAGCATATCGGAAAGGTGGCAGTGTGTACAGCCGGAACAGCAGATATTTCTGTTGCGGAGGAAGCTGCCCAGACAGCAGAGTATTTCGGCACACATGTGGAGAGAATCTATGATGTGGGAGTCAGTGGTATGCACAGACTCTTTTCCAGGCTGGATACCATCCAGGAGGCTAACTGTGTGGTTGCGGTAGCAGGAATGGAGGGTGCGCTGGCAAGTGTTATGGGTGGTCTTGTGAAACGTCCGGTGATCGCGGTACCTACTTCTGTGGGATATGGCGCCAGCTTTCATGGATTGTCAGCGCTTCTGACAATGATCAATTCCTGTGCCAACGGGATTGCAGTAGTAAATATTGACAACGGATTTGGGGCAGGATATCTGGCAACCCAGATCAATCGGCTTGCGGAGGGAAAATAAATGAGAAACAAATTATATCTGGAGTGTGCCTCCGGGATCAGCGGGGATATGACAGTTGCGGCTCTTCTGGATCTGGGTGCAGATCGGAAAAAACTGGTGAGAATTCTTAAAAGTCTGCCGGTAAAAGGTTTCGACATAAAGGTCAGCCGTGTGATGAAATCAGGGATCGATGCCTGTGATTTTGATGTACTACTGGATCATGAGAATCATGATCATGATATGAAATATCTGTATGGGCATGATGGAGATTCTCACAGCCAGGATCATGAGGAACATCATTATCAACATAGTCATGAAGCCCTGGAAGCCCATGAGCATCCCCATTCTCATGAACATCATGTACAGGAAACCCATGGAAACAGTCATACATATACAGAAACGATGCATTCCCACCACGGACACCATCACCATGAACACCGTGGCCTTAACGAGATCATGGAGATTATCGACCATGCAGATATGACAGATCGTGCAAAATCCTATGGAAAAAGGATTTTTAAGATTCTTGCCGAGGCAGAAGCAAAAGCCCATAATGTACCGGTGGATCAGGTCTATTTCCATGAAGTGGGTGCAGTGGATTCCATTGTGGATATTCTTTCTGTTGCAATCTGTATGGATGATCTGGATGTGGAGGAAGTGATCGTTCCAAGACTTTGTGAGGGTAGCGGAACGATTCGCTGTCAGCACGGAATCCTTCCGGTGCCGGTACCGGCGGTAAGTAATATTGTAAGTGCTCATCAGCTGAAGCTGCATATCACATCGGTGCAGGGTGAACTGATAACGCCTACAGGAGCAGCCATTGTGGCGGCATTCCTTACATCAGAAAAACTGCCTGAAGATTTTACGGTGGAGAAGATCGGTATCGGAGCAGGCAAGCGCCAGTATGAGTGCCCGGGAATTCTCCGTGCCATGCTGATCCGGGGATCCGGGGAGGAGGCTTCAGGCAATGATGCTTGTACGGAAGCAGATACCATTATAAAGCTGGAATCCAACATTGATGACTGTACAGGAGAAACGCTTGGCTATGTTATGGAGCTTCTGTATGAGGCAGGAGCCAGAGAGGCCAATTACATGCCTGTATTTATGAAGAAAAACCGTCCGGCATGGCTGCTTACCGTTCTATGTAAAAAAGAACAGGTTTCAGCGATGGAGCAGATCATTTTCAGAGAAACAACAACCATTGGGATCCGTCGCCAGGAGATGGAGAGAACCATTCTGAAAAGAGAGAAAAGAACGGTTACAACCCCGCTGGGAAATGTAGAAGTGAAGGTCTGCACTTTTGACGGACAGGAATATTATTATCCGGAATACGAAAGCGTAAAAAAACTTTGTGAAAAAACAGGGATTTCTTATAAAGAAGTATATCATATGGCTGTGCGGGGATAAGATCGGGTTGGTTGCCTTGTATAATGCACTTACATATTGACACCTTTTCGAAAAAACTATATAAATGTATATAGAAAGATTATTGCCGGACGGAACAGTTGGCAACGACACAGTAAGGCAGAGGCAGGAGAAGGATTTATGGCGGTAACAATACAGCAGATTGCAGAACAGGCAGGGGTTTCCAGGGGAACCGTGGACAGAGCGTTGAACCACAGAGGACGGATCAATCCGGAGGTGGCAGAGAGAATCTGCCGTCTGGCGGACGAGATGGGATATGTACAGAAAGAACGGAAACATTCCAGAACAGCTAAAGATGAAAGATTGAAGATCGGAGTGGTGACACAGCTTGCCAGATCTTCTTTTATGCAGGAAGTAAACCGTGGTATTGAGAAGGCAGCCGTGGAACTGAAAGAAAAAGGGATCCAGCTGATCCTGAAAGAGGGTCTTTCCGTTGATGAAGAGGAACAGCTGCAGGCCATTGAGGAACTGGAACAGGAAGGAATCCGGGGACTTGCGATCATGCCGGTAGACAGTGAGACTGTCCGGGAGAAACTGAATGCTTTGATCGAAGAGAAGAATATCCCAGTAGTAACCTTTAACTCTGATATTGTAGGAACGAGAAGAACCTGTTTTGTGGGAATGGATAACCGTAAAAGTGGACGTACCGCAGCCGGACTTCTTGGAATGCTGACAAGAGGAAATGGAAAGATCCTGATCATCACCGGATATTTCAGCAATCATGTTGACAATCAGCGAGTGGATGGCTTTGTGGAGGAAGCCAAGCGGGCTTTTCCACATCTGGAGATCGCCGGTGTTCACGGAAGCTTTGATGAAGCAGCTGAGGTGGAGCACATTATAGAAAATGCCATGATGAGTACTTCAGGGATCAGCGGGATCCTGGTTGTATCCGGAGGCCAGGCAGGAGTGGGGAAAGCATTTGAAAAGCTGAGACTTGACCGCAGGCCCTACGTTGTGATCTACGATCAGACTCCGAAGAATGAACGGGCACTGAAGAATGATCATGTGGATTTTCTGATCGACCAGAATGGATATGTCCAGGGGTATGAACCGCCAAGGATCCTGGCGGATATCCTGACAAAAGGACAGGAGCCGGAGAGAGAATATCTCTTTACAGATATCAAGATCAAAACAAAATATAACCTTTGAACATGTATTGTGCAAAGTATCATATAAAATAGTCTGCAGAATGAAAACTGCAGGCTTTTTTATATTACAGGAAATCTGTAAGATACTACGATATGAAATATAGATTCCAAGAAAACGACTGTCTGGATACATTTGATCGCGTGCTAATAGCGTGCTAAAAAATCAACACGCAAATGCACATGTAGATAATAGCTACTTTGAACAAAACAAAACTACAAAAATTGTATAGAATAACTGAAAAAAAGAAAAATGAAAAGAAGTACTTGCCCAAATTGTAAAACGGTGCTATATTAACATCATAAGAAACACGCAAGAAAGCACGCTAAATAAAAGAAAAAGCACGCAAATCAAAAAAGCACATAAAAAAGAAGTAAAAAATAAACCATCAAACAAACGGAGGTAAGATCATGAAGTATATCGAATTTGATGAATCCAGACCAATGGACCTGGTGCTCCTTGGAAGAGTTGCCATTGATTTTAATCCTGCTTACAACGATCAGGTAAAGGAGGAGTTCAAACCCCTGAAGAAGGTACATATGTTTGAGAAATTTGTAGGAGGATCTCCTGCAAACATCGCTGTAGGTGTTACCAAGCATGGCCTGAAAGCAGGATTTATCGGAAAGGTTTCGGATGATCAGTTCGGTGAGTATGTTGTAGATTATTTTGATGAGAGAGGAATCGATACCTCACAGATCACAAAATGTACAAACGGAGAGAAGCTGGGACTTACCTTTACCGAGATGCTTTCTCCAAAGGAAAGCAGTATCCTCATGTATCGTAACCGTATCGCAGATCTGCAGCTTCATGTAGACGACATCCACGAGGATTATATCAAAAATGCAAAAGCGATCCTCATTTCCGGAACTGCTCTTGCAGAGAGCCCTTCCAGAGAAGCAGCGATCAAAGCGGTTATGCTTGCTAAGAAAGTAAACACAAAGATCATTTTTGATATTGATTACAGAGAGTACAACTGGAAGAATGCAGATGAGATTTCCATCTACTATTCCATCGTAGCTAAGGAAGCTGACATCATCATGGGCTCCAGAGAAGAGTTTGACCTTACAGAGAAACTGATCAAAGAAGGCATGACTGATGAGGAGAGTGCAGCTTACTGGCAGGCAAAAAATGCAAAGATCGTTGTCATCAAACACGGTATGAAGGGTTCCACAGCCTACACAGTTGACGGACAGAAGTTCAGCATCAAGCCATTCCCGGTTGAGGCAAGAAAAGGCTTCGGCGGCGGCGACGGATACGGCTCCGGATTCCTGTATGGACTGTATCAGGGCTGGGAGATCATTGACTGCCTGGAGTTTGGTTCTGCTGAGGCATCCATGATGGTTAAAAGCAACAACTGCTCCGATTCCCTTCCGGGACCGGATGAAGTTCACGCATTCATTAAAGATGAAAAAGAAAAATTCGGCGAAATGATCGCAAGAGTATAAAGAAAAGGAGTGGGAAAAATGGCAAAGACAGTAAGAATGACAACTGCACAGGCAATTGTAAAATTTCTGGATAATCAGTATGTTTCCATGGACGGAGTGGAGACAAAATTCGTAGAAGGATTTTTCACGATCTTCGGACACGGTATTGCTGTAGGACTTGGTGAGGCACTGGATACAAATCCGGGACAGCTGAAGGTTCTTCAGGGAAGAAATGAGCAGGGTATGTGTCACGTTGCTACCGCTTTTGCAAAACAGAGCAACCGCAAAAAAATCATTGCATGCGCTTCCTCCATCGGACCTGGAGCTGCAAACATGGTAACAGCATGTGCAACAGCAACTGTAAATAATATTCCGCTTCTTGTATTCCCGGCAGATACTTTTGCATCTCGCCAGCCTGACCCGGTTCTCCAGCAGCTGGAGCAGAGCAGCAGCCTTGCCGTCAGTACGAACGATGCATTCAAGCCAGTCTGCAAATACTGGGATAGGATCACAAGACCGGAGATGGTCATGACCGCTCTGATCAATGCAATGAGAGTTCTTACAGATCCGGCTGAAACAGGTGCATGCTGCATCGCGCTTTGCCAGGATGTTGAGGGTGAGTCCTTTGACTTCCCGGAGTACTTCTTCAAGAAGAGAGTGCACAGGATCACAAGACCGGTTGCAGTAGAGGAAGAGCTTGAGGATGTGGCAGAGGTCATCGCAGGAGCGAAGAAACCGCTTATCGTTGTTGGTGGTGGTGTCCGTTACTCAGAAGCTGGAGAAGCTGTTGAGAAATTCTGTGAAGAGTTCAAGATCCCATTCGGCGAGACACAGGCCGGAAAGAGTGCCTGCCAGTCTGGCAATCCGTACTGTCTTGGCGGTATCGGTGTAACAGGAACCTACGCTTCCAACATCATCGGTAAAGACGCAGACGTGGTAATTTCTATCGGTTCCAGAATGTCTGACTTTACAACAAGCTCCAAGCATCTGTTCCAGAATGAGGATGTTCAGTTTGTAAGTATCAACAACTGCAGATTCCACGCATACAAGATGGATGCAGTAAAAGCAGTGGGTGATGCAAAAGCTACCGTAGAAGCACTAGCAGAAAAGCTTCGTGCAAGAGGATATAAATCTGCATACACAGATGAGATCGAGAAAGCAAAAGCTGCATGGGATAAAGAGATGGAGCGCCTTGGAAGCATTGAGTACACAGGAGATGATTTTGAGCCGCTGATCAAGGCAAGAGATCCTCGTACGATTCCGGAATATGTAAAGCTTACAAACGGAAAGATCACACAAACAGCAGCACTTGCAGCAATCAACAGAACTATCGACAAAGATGCAACCATCATCACAGCAGGCGGTTCCCTTCCAAGCTGTATGCAGCGTATGTGGAGAACAGACAAACGTGGCGGATATCATGCAGAGTACGGATATTCCTGTATGGGATATGAGGTTGCCGCTACCCTCGGTGTGAAATTTGCTGAGCCGGATAATGAAGTATACTGCGTAGTTGGAGATTCCAGCTTCCAGATGCTCCACAGTGAGATCATGACTATCATGCAGGAGAGACAGAAAGTCAATATCATGGTATTCGATAACTGCGGATTTGGCTGCATCAACAACCTTGAGATGAACCACGGAATCGGAAGCCTTGCAACAGAGTTCCGTTATACAGACGGCAAGAAACCGACCGGAGATCTGATCCCTGTAGATTATGCGAAGATCGGCGAAGGCTATGGTCTGAAGACCTATACCTGCCGCACCATCCAGGAATTGGTAGACGCTCTGGAAGATGCCAAAAAGCAGGAGATTGCATGCCTCTTTGATCTCAAAGTTATCCCGAAGACCATGACAGACGGATATGAGTCCTGGTGGGATGTAGGAATCGCAACAACATCTGAGAAAGAAAGCGTAAGAAAGGCCTGCGAGGGAGTTATGAAAGGCCGTGAAGAGGCAAGACTGTACTAATCTGGGAGGTAAGAAAATGAGTAAAGTATTTGGTTATCCGGAATATGACGAAAAAGGCGAAAAGATTCTTACAACATACGATAATGAGTACAAGGCCATGATGATGGACATCCGTGTTTACCGTATGAAATCAGGAGAGACAAGAACATTTTTAAGAGAGGGTGAGGAGACAGCAGTTCTCCTCCTCTCCGGAAACATTACCTATAAATGGAACGGAAACGAAGCTGCAGCAACCAGAAAAGACGTGTTCACAGAGGGACCATGGTGTGTTCACGGATGCACAGGAACTGAGATTACAGTTGTAGCAAATGCAGAGTCACAGATCCTTGTTCAGTGCACAAAGAACGAGAAAGATTTCGGTGCAAAACTCTACAAACCGGAAGATGCTCCGTGGGGATATTCCTGCGTAGGCAAGTTCGGAAATGTTGCGAAGAGAAGAGTAAACACCATCTTCGATCATGACATTTCACCGGAGTCCAATATGGTACTTGGTGAGGTTCTCAATGACAGAGGAAACTGGTCCGGATACCTGCCGCACAGACATCCGCAGCCTGAGACATACTTTTTCAAATTTGATCATCCGGAAGGATTTGGAGCAAGCTTTGTCGGTGATCAGGTATTTAAGAGTACAGACGAGAGCTTTTCCGCAATTCCAGGAGGAGAGCTTCATCCGCAGGCAGTTGCACCTGGATATCAGATGTATACATGCTGGATGATCCGCCACATTGACGGAAATCCGTGGCTGCAGACAGACCGCTGCGAGGATGAGAGATATACCTGGCTTCATGACGCCGAGTTTTAAGGATTCGGAGATACTGATACTGGATCGTAAATAACAGGCAGCAGGAAGAGGAAAATGCTGTTGTTCGTGAGGAGCGGACAGCAGTAGACCTGCTGCTATTATGAAAAAAATTGTACTGACTGAAGGGAGATTTTGACAATGGCAAGAGAATTTATTGTACCTGGAGAAATTATTTCCGGTTCCGGAGCACTGGACATGGCAGAAGGAGCACTGAAACTCCTTGGTAAAAAAGCTCTGATCGTAACCGATAAAGTAATGATCGACCTGGGAAACTGTGCAAAAGTTGAGAAGGCGCTGACAAATCAGGGCATTGAATACAGCATTTATTCTGACATCTGTGGTGAGCCAACAGATACCATGATCGAAAAAGGCTTACAGATCTATAAAGATGAGAACTGTGACTTCCTGGTAGCTCTGGGAGGCGGAAGCCCCATTGACTCCATGAAAGCCATCGGCTCACTGGTAGTAAACGGTGGAAGCATTTCCGACTACATGGGAAAAGTGATCGATGTAAAGATGCCGCCAATGGCGGCGATCCCTACCACAGCAGGAACGGGATCTGAGGCAACACAGTTCACGATTATCACGGATACCAAAAAAGACATCAAGATGCTTCTTAAAGGCAAAGTTCTCATGCCGGATCTTGCCATTATCGACCCACAGTTTACTATGACTGCACCTCCAAAGATCACAGCAGCAACAGGTCTTGATGCACTTTGCCACTGTGTGGAAGCTTATACATCCAGAAAAGCACAGACACTTTCCGATACTTTTGCAGTATCTGCAGTAAAGAGGATCTTTAAATATCTTCCGGTTGCATATAAAGACGGAAAGAATGAAGAAGCTCGTGTACAGATGTCTGTCGCTGCTCTTGAGGCAGGAATCGCATTTAACAATGCATCTGTTACCATTATCCATGGAATGAGCCGTCCGATCGGAGCACTGTTCCATGTAGCACACGGACTTTCCAATGCCATGCTTCTGAAGGAGTGCCTTACCTTTGCGCTTCCCGGAGCATACGACAGATTCGGAGCGTTGGGACGTGATATTGGTGTGGCGGATGCAACTGATTCTGATCAGGAAGCAGCTGAGAAATTCCTGAAAGCAGTAGAGTCACTTGTAAATGAACTGGATACTCCGACTCTGGAGCAGTTCGGTATCAATAAAGAAGAGTTCTTCAACGTCATCGACAAAATGGCACATGATGCCATGGACAGTGGAAGTCCTCAGAATACCATGCGTGATGTAACAGAAGAGGAAGTAAAAGAAATCTACAGAAAACTCTGGTAAAATGTAAATGTAAACCCTGCATTGCCAGATAGGAAAAGACTCCGGACCGGAGAAAAAGGCTCCGGAGTCTTTTTTCCCGTGGCAAATATAGCTGCAAAAGAAAAGGAGGCATATCCTTCATGAGAAAAAAGTATATCTGTATTCTGGTGGCAGTCATAGGAGTTTGCAGCCTTTCCGGATGCGGGTCTTCTGCAAAGAAAACAGAAGAAGAGCAGGTAACGATCGGTGTTGTTACAAAATCTAAAAGCAGTGAATATTGGTTGTCTGTCTGCGACGGAATGAAAGATGCGGCAGAAAAATATCATGCAGATGTGGTGATTCTGTCTCCGGATTCCGAAACAGAAGAAGAGGTTCAGAAAAATATGATCCGGGATCTTCTGAAAACCGATATCCAGGCGATGGCAGTTTCTCCTATAGATTCCTATGAATGCGAAGATTATTTAAATTTCGCAAGAGAAAAGGGGATTTCTGTATATGCCTGTGATACTCCCATAGAGGATTCAGAAATCCCTTATATTGGAATTGACAATGAAAAACTGGGTTATGAGCTGGGTGAGCAGCTTGCAAAGGCTCTGGATCATAAAGGAAAGATTGGCGTGATCGCCGGTGATTTTAAGCAGGCCGGACACCGAATGCGTGTTGCCGGATTTGAAAAATATATGGAAAAAGAGCCTGGGATCACCATTGAAATGGTTCGAAACGGATACAGCAATATGCGGGTTTCCCAGAAGGATGTGGATGAGATCCTGGTGAAGTATCCGGATCTTAACGGAATCATGACCACAAGTGCAGTGACGGCCCTGGGGCTTTCAGAGGCAACTGAAGGACGGGAGATTTCTATTGTTTCCGTAGATGCTCAGGAAGATGCCTTAAAAGCGGTTCAGGATGGGCGTATCGTGGCGCTTGGCGCGCAGTCCGGTTATCAGATCGGTTATGAAACCATCCGGTATATTGTGAAGGATCTGGAGGGAGAGGGAACAGGAGAAGATGAGATTCTGGATTCCCAGGTGCTTACCGAAGAAAATATTGATACATATATGAAGGATGACGGACATTCTCATCCCTGATACAAGCAGGTTTCCATCCGCTGCTTATTATTTTTTACAATCCGGCAGAGGCATTGACTGATTCGGTAAAAAGTCAGGCTGGTATCCAAAAATAAAACACAAAACATAAAAATAGGACAAAAGAAGGATGTAGAGATATCAGAAGCAGAAAAACTTTGGTACAGATTTAACAGTCAGGTAAAAATAATACCGAAAAAACTAAAATTTCTCATACTATGATAATCCCGTATTTTCGATAAAATAGAATCATCAAAAGGAAAGCGAAAATAAAAAAAACGAAAAGAAATGAAAGGGCGGGATAATAAGATGGAGAAGAAAAAACTTTCGGTATCAACAGGGCTGTGTTATGCTGGAGGAGATGTAGGATGTAATATCGTGTTCGGAATGATCGGAACACTGCTGACGCTGTTTTACACAGATTATGTAGGGATAAGCGCAGCAACAGTAGGACTGGTAATGTTACTTTCCAGATGCTTTGATGGATTTTCCGATTTGGTCATGGGTGTCATTGTAGAGAGGACCAATTCCAAATGGGGAAAATCAAGACCCTGGCTTCTGTGGATGAGCATTCCATTTGCGCTGTCAGCAGTACTGCTTTTCACAGTGCCGCGTACAACAGGGATGCTTCAGTTTCTGTATCTCTTTGTAACCTATAACTTCTGTACGACCATATGCTATACAGCGATCAATCTTCCATATGGAAGCCTTTCTTCAATGATGATCCGCGAATCATCAGAGAGAGATAAACTCAGTGTATTGAGAATGGGACTGTCACCTATCGGAAAGATCGTTGCAGCAACCTGTACACTGCCGCTTGTAAAGCTTCTTGGAAATGATCAGGCTGCATGGATCAAGGTTATGAGTGTATGGGCAGTGCTTGCACTTGCACTTCTGCTTCTCTGCTTCTTCAGATGTGAGGAAAAGGTTCAGATCGAAGCAAGAAAGAAAGATGAGAAGCTTCCGATTCCGACAATGCTGAAGGCACTTTTTGCAAATCAGTATTTCTGGGCAGTAATGCTTCTGTGGACAGTACAGAGTGTATCCTTTACGATCACAGGAACCATTCTTCCGTACTACTGCAAATATATTTTCAACAATGATACATGGATGTACAGCGCACTGTTCCTTACAGAAACCCTGGTTCTGGTAGTGGGAATCTTCATCTGCTCACCGTTGATCAAGAAATTCGGAAAAAGAAATATCGCATTTGTCGGCGGATTTGTTGCACTTGGCGGCCAGATTTTGTTTTTCCTGAATCCATACAGCTTCGGCTTCATGGTTATGAGCTGTGTCACACGTGCCATCGGACTTGCTCCACTGAACGCAGTTGTATTCAGTATGGTTGGTGATGTAGTAGAGTTCGGACAGTGGAAAAACCATATCCGTCAGGAAAGTCTGATCTTTGCAGGTGGTTCCATCGGAACAAAAGTTGGCGCAGGTCTTGCCTCCGCAGTGATCACAGGTCTTTTAAGCAGTTCCGGATATGTAAGCTCATCTGCAGGAATAACTGCACAGCCGGAAACAGCACTGGAGATGATCGTTTCTCTTTATAAATTTGGACCGATCCTCATTGCAGCAGTGATCATTGTAACGCTTTTCGGATATAAGCTTGACAAAATGTATCCGGCGATCATGCAGGAGCTTACCGAGCGCGAGGCACACGGACAGTTATAAATATTTTATTGTAAAACATATATTCAACCGCAAACAGGAAATCAGGCAGGGGTAGGATACTCCTGCTGTTTCCTGCGTTTATGGGCATATAGCATAGAGAGGCATATATCCGCTTTACAGAAGGGAGGAGTTCTATGTTAAAAAGTATCCGGGCAAAGATATTACTGGCGATCCTGACAGTAACCATGTTTACTGCCTGTTCTCTTACGGGGGTATTTTATTTTCGGGCAGCAGGGATGATCGAAGAAAATTATTCAGGTATCCTGTATGGACGGATGCAGCAAACTATAAAAGATCTGGACGAATCCCTGAAAGAGATTTATTATGTGAATACGAGAACTGCCTGGGATACAGATATACGGAATAATGCGAAGGAATACAGCTGTACAGGAAATGAAAACAGCCTGGAAAATATGGCTGGGCTTCTCCGGGAACACAGTCGGGAATATAAAGATATCAACTCCCTTTACTTTGTCTTTCCAGACAAAAAAATGGCTGTGACTTCTGAGGAATTTCCGGTAAACAAGCAGGGGATTTCAGGAGAACATATCGAGGAATTGGAAAAAATACAGGAACTGGATTCCTTTCCGGTTCTTGTGGAATCTCCGATCCATGAAGGCGGCAGCTTTCTTTCTGTGATCCAGAAGGTAGAGGATGATAATGGAGAGATTCTGGGGTATGTTGTCGCAGATATCAGGGAACGGGCAATTTATTACGAATATCTGGAAGCTGTCAATGATGAAAAGATCACCAGAATAGTTCTGGTAGACAGAAATGATGAAATCGTGACATCCGGAGACTACAGTGACATTGGAAAAACATTTCCGGAGATTACAGACCAGAATGCTCCCAAAATGGAAGGCTATGCAGAAAAAAACGGTGTGATCTCTTTTTTCAGCAGAGGTAGCTTTTCAGACTGCGGCTTATATCTGGAGGTACCGAAAAAAGAAGTTTTAAGCGGACTTTCCCGGATGCGGCTCTTTCTGATCGGAATATTTGGTGCAGTTTTTGTGGCAGCTGTGCTGCTGGCACTGTGGCTCTCCAGAGTAGTCTGCGGACCGCTCAGATCCATGACTGGCACGGTTGAGAAGGTTGGTGAGGGAGATCTGAGCCTCCGTACAGAAGTGACTACTGCTGATGAGATCGGAACCCTCGGAAAAGAATTCAACCACATGCTGGATTATATCGAAGCTCTGATCGCCCAGGTGATTGAAGAGGAACAGCAGAAAAAAGATGCAGAGCTGGAAGCACTGCAGTATCAGATCACACCGCATTTTATGTATAATACATTGAACTCCATCAAATTTGCGGCATTTCTGAAAGGGGAAAAAGAGCTGGCGGGGCTTATTGGAGATTTCGTGGAGCTTCTGCAGGCCAGTATCAACAAAAAGGGAAGCTTCCTTTCTGTTGCCGATGAGATCCATATACTGAAAAATTATATCCATCTGCAGGATTTTCGCTATCAGGGAAGCTTTCAGGTGAAATATGAGATCTCTGAGGAAGCATACCGGTGCTATATTCCGAGACTGATCCTTCAGCCGCTTGTGGAGAATGCTCTTCTTCACGGGATCGACATCAAGCGGCAAACAGGAAAAATCTGGATCAGCGGAAACGTAAGTGAAGGAAAGCTGATCCTCATAGTAAAGGATAACGGCAGAGGAATGACAAAAGAGCAGATCCGAGATCTTTTTAACAGTCATGCAAAAAAAACAAACGGACTTTCCGCAGTGGGGATTCCAAATGTAAAAGAACGCCTGGAGCTTTATTACGGGACACAGGGAGGAATGGAATACGTAAGCAGTGGAAACGGTACGGAGGTCACGGTATTTCTGCCTGCAATCTATGATATGCCTGAAGAAGGGAGAAAAAATTAATGTACAGAACACTGGTGGCAGATGATGATTTTCTTGTAAGGAGCTATCTCAAAACCCTGGATTCCTGGGAAAAAGCAGGATATGAGATCGTGGATGATGCAGAAGACGGGGAGGAAGCTTATGGATTCCTTCAGAAAGAAAAAATCGATGTTCTTGTGACGGATCTTACCATGCCTGTGATGGATGGAATTGAGCTGATCAGAAAGATCCGTGAGGAAAACAGGGATATCTATATTATCGTGCTCAGCTGTCATGATGATTTTGAATATGTAAAAGAGGCCATGCGTCTTGGGGCGGATGAATATGTATTAAAGAACAGTTTGGACGAGGATAGTCTTTATGATACTCTGGAAAAATCAGCCCGGCTGATCGAGAAGCGCAGAGAAAAAAGTCAGGAACAGGCACGGACGAGAAAGCTGATCCATCTGGGAAGTCACGCTCTGAAGTATTATTTTTTTAACGGACTGATCTCGGGGATGCTGAAAAATCAGGCACGTGAGGAAAAGCGTGTGGAAGCCGGAATCGCCGGGAAATATTTTAACAGTGCTGTGATCTGTATGTTTATGGAGAACTGGGCAGAGAGGGAAAGACAATGGACGCCGCTGGAAGTGGAACAGTATTCCCATCATTTCCGCCACAGACTGCTGGAACGTACGGAGGAGCTTCTTGGGACAGAAAGTGAATTTACGGAAGTGGTCTATCTTGGCGCAGGGATTTTTTGCTGTTTTCTTGATCTTTCCGGAGACTGCAGGACATCGGCTATGCAGCAGAGACTGACTGAGGCAGCAGCGATCTGCTACCGGCACTGTCAGGAGGATCTTTGTGATTTTGGTATCAGTGTCAGCAGTGTCTGCATGGGAGAGGATGGGATCCGCCAGGCTTATCAGCAGGCCAGAGAAATGATGAAGCTGCATTTTTATGAGAAAAAAGAGATCCTTTATTTTGAAGGGCGGAAGAAAGCGGACAGTGTTCTGCCGGAAAGTGCTGAGAAGCTGGAAGAGCAGATTTCCAAGCTGAAGGCAGGGAAAGACCGAAAGAAAGCGGAGGAGCTTTGGACACAGGTTCTCGCTGACTGTCAGGATCGCTATACCGACGGAAGACTTCTGGTACAGTGGCTTAAGAAATTGAATCAGACAGCCGGAATTGAGAAAGAGCCCATCTGGTATGGAGATATCGAAAGCTTTGAGAAATTCAGGGAAAAGGGCAGTGCCTGTATTTCACAGCTTTTTGTGGGGGAAGAGGATGCTGTTCCGGAGGGAATCTCTGCTGCTGTGAAAAAAGCACTGGAGTTTATCCGGGAACATTATGAAGCGCCGATCAGCCTTCAGGATGCAGCAGATGCGGCGGAGGTGAATCCTGCTTATCTCAGTTATCTTTTCAAACAGGAGATGAAGATCGGTTTTTCCAATTATGTACAGGAGCTTCGGATCGACTGTGCAAAGAAGCTTCTTTCAGAGACGAACTGTAAAGTGAAGGATGTGGCATTGCGTTCCGGTTTTGGAGATTATCATTATTTTTCCAAGACATTTAAGAAGTTTACGGGCTTAAGTCCTGCGGAATACAGAAAAGAATCCAGATTATCATAGAAAGAGGTGCTTAGTATGGGAGTTACTATAAGGCAGATCGCGGAAGCTGCCGGTGTTTCCAGAGGTACTGTTGACAGAGCGTTAAATAACAGGGGCAGGATCCGTCCGGAGGTTGCTGAGAGGATCCGTGCCATCGCTGATGAGATGGGGTATAAGCCGAATCAACTGGGCCGTGCTCTATCCATGAGCAGAAATAATATTAAGATCGGCGTGATCCTGCAGGGTGCGGAAACACCTTTTATGAAAGAAGTTCTGAAGGGAATCCAGGAGGCGTGCGCTGAGGTGGATAATCTTGGTGGTACAGTCCTGGTCCATAAGATCGAGCATCAGAATGCGGAGGATGTTATTCTCGCCATGGAGAAGATGCGGATGGAAGAGGTTAGTGGTATTGCCATGGTTCCTTTGGATGAGGAACGTGTGAAAAGGGAAATTGACCGGTTTGTAGAGGAATTTCGGATCCCGGTGGTGACGTTTACTTCGGATGTGGAGGATACGAAACGGCTTTGCTTTGTAGGGCAGAACGGTGTGCAGTGTGGCCGTGCGGCTGCGGGGCTTATGGGGGAGCTGACCGGTGGAAAAGGAAAGGTTGCTGTGATTTCCGGCTATAGTACCAATACTTCTCTGAGCAGCAGGGTGGTTGGATTCCGTGAGGAAATTGCGCGGAAGTATCCTGGGATTGAGATCATTGGGCCGGAGTATTGCTTTGAGGAGAATGGCAGGGCCAGGGAGATTACGGAAGGGATATTTAAGGATGTTCCGGATCTTGACGGGATATATCTTACTTCTCATGGGGAGGAGGGTGTGTGTGAGGCAATCGCCGGAGCGGGGAAAGCTGGTCAGGTGAAGATGGTTGCCAATGATTTTATGGGGCGGAATTATGAGCTGATGAGGGAAGGGTTTATTCATTTCCTGATCGGGCAGGATGCCAGGATACAGGGGTATGAGCCGGTGATGATTTTGTTCCGGCTGCTGTTTAATGGGGAAGCGCCGGAGAGGGCGAAGATTTTTACGGAAATATATATAAGGAATGAGTATACGATTCCGGAGGGGAGACACTGAAGTGGGGTGTCTCCTTTTTTTGTGCGGAGGGACGCCGCGGAAGGGGATGCTGTCTGGTCTGCGGCTTCGTTGGGGGCTGGCTTCTAGGACGCCGGAAATCTGCTAAAAGCGTTTTTCAAAAGTCCGAACTCGCGGCCTGCTGCCGCTCAGACAGCGGACTTTTGAAAAACAACGCAGATTCCCGCCGTCCAAGAATCAGCTCCCCTCCTGCAGAAGCAGAGCCAGACAGCATCCCCTTCCGCGGCTGGTGTTTCCAGCGAGAAAAAATGTCGTTTGACGATAGGTTGTGGGTCGTCAGCGCTGCGCTGGACGACTGCAAGGGCTGAGTTTGCGCCTGTTTGCAGGGAGAGTTTGGGCATCGGCGCTGTGCTGGATGTTTGAAGGGATGTGAGCTGTGATGCTGCGCTGGATGTTTGAAGGGATGTGAGCTGTGATGCTGTGCTGGATGTTTGAAGGGATGTGAGTTGTGATGCTGTGCTGGATGTTTGGATGGTGGTGGGGTGTGAGAGGTTTGGGGTGATTATATGGGGATGTGTTGGAGATGTTTTCGGCGAAGTTGACCTAAAAATATTACATATTGTGGCTAAAAATAGTTCTCGTCATTTTTAATAGAAAAAAGATGGTAATATTGTACAATATTAGGGGTTGCGATTTGTGTGTTGCGATGATATTATATTAAGCATAAAGAGCGTGTTCGGACACGCAAAGAGATTACATTGGGAAAATAAATCAAAAGGAGATCAAAACTATGATTAAAGTTGGTATTATCGGAGCAGGTAGAATTGGTAGAGTTCATATTACCAGTATCACAACAAGGGTGCCGGATGCGGTGATCAAGACGGTTGCAGATCCTTTCTTAAATGATGAGACTGCTGCATGGGCTAAGAGCATGGGTGTTGAGCACACGACTAAGGATTATAAGGAGATCATCAACGACCCTGAGATTTCCGCAGTTCTGATCTGTTCTTCTACAGATACTCATTCTCCGATTTCTGTAGAGGCTATCAAGGCTGGCAAGCATGTTTTCTGTGAGAAACCGATCGATCATGACATTGCCAAGATCAAAGAGGTTATCGATGCTCTTGAGGGCACAAATCTGAAATATCAGGTTGGTTTTAACAGAAGATTTGACCATAACTTTGAGTCTCTTCAGCAGGCTGTTGCAGCTGGTAAGGTTGGTAAACCGGAGATCATCAAGATCACTTCCCGCGATCCTGAGCCGCCTAGCATTGATTATGTTAAGGTTTCCGGTGGCATGTTCCTGGATATGACAATTCATGATTTCGATATGGTTCGTTATCTTGCAGGCTGCGATGCTACAGAGGTTTATGTTCAGAGCGCAAATCTGGTTGATCCGGCTATTGGTGAGGCTGGGGATGTTGATACAGCTGTTATCACTCTTCAGATGGAGAATGGTGCTATTGCTGTTATCGATAACTGCAGAAGAGCTTCCTATGGCTATGATCAGAGAGCTGAGGTTTTCGGTTCTGATGGTATGGCTGCTATTTCCAATGACAGCCAGTCTTCCACAGTGATCAGCAATGCTGAGGGTGTTACAGGTGAGAAGCCGATGTTCTTCTTCCTTGAGAGATACATGGATGCTTATGGTAAAGAGGTTGCAGCATTTATTGATGCGATCGTTAATGACAAAGAGACACCTCTTAATGTTTATGATGGTCTGAAACCGGTATTAATGGGTCTTGCAGCTAAGAAATCCAGTGAGGAGCACAGACCGGTTAAGATTTCTGAGATTATGGAATAATTCAAATAAAAAGGAGAATTGACCAATGTTTGATAAGAATAAAGTAAAGCTTGGTATTGCACCAATTGCATGGACAAATGATGATATGCCGGATCTTGGCAAAGAGAATACTTTTGAGCAGTGCGTCAGTGAGATGGCTCTTGCCGGTTTCACAGGCTCCGAGGTGGGCAACAAGTATCCGAAGGATCCTGAGGTTCTTAAGAAGGCTCTTGAGCTTCGTGGTGTTGAGATCTGTAACCAGTGGTTCTCAAGTTTCCTGATCACCAAACCGTTTGAGGAGGTTGAGAAGGAGTTCCGTGCACAGCTTACTTTCCTGAAAGCTATGGGTGCGAAAGTGATCGGCGCATCTGAGCAGAGCCACAGTGTTCAGGGCCAGATGGATACTCCGATTTTCGGACATAAATATGAGATGAATGACGAAGAGTGGGATACCTTCTGCACAGGCATGAACAAGCTTGGTAAGATCGCAAAAGAGGAGTATGGTATTGCTCTTACTTTCCATCATCATATGGGTACTGTTGTACAGAGCCTTGCTGAGGTTGACCGTATGATGGAGAATACAGATCCTGAATATGTAAGTCTTCTTTTTGATACCGGTCACTTTACATACTGTGGAGAGGATCCTCTTGAGGTTGTAAAGAAATATGTTCACAGGATCAAACATGTTCATCTGAAGGATATCCGTCCGGAAGTTGTTGAGCAGGTTAAGAAAGAAAACATGAGCTTCCTTGCAGGCGTAAGAGCCGGTGCCTTCACGATTCCGGGAGATGGATGCATCAACTATGATCCGATCTTCAAGGTTCTCGAGGATGCAGGCTACGAAGGATATATGGTTGTTGAGGCTGAGCAGGATCCGGCTAAGGCTAATCCGCTTGAGTATGCGATCCGTGCAAGAAAATTCATTGCTGAGAAGACAGGCTTATAATTACGACAGGGAAATAGGTGCATGCTGATGTACAGTTAAGCGGAATAAAGATGTCCGCTTTGCATAGAAAAAGCGGTATCAGCCAGTAGTGCTTTGACACCGCTTTTTTCTGTAAGAAGATGCAAACAGTGTACGATAAACAGGACAGGAGGGCCGAATCATGGCACTTGTGAAAATGAAAGATCTGCTGAGATGTGCCGAAGAGAAAAATATTGGCTGCGGTGCTTTCAGTGTTGGTAATATGGAAATGGTAAGAGGTGCGATCCGCGCAGCAGAAGAACTGGATACTCCGATCATCCTTCAGATCGCGGAGGTGCGTTTGAAAAATTCTCCGCTTCACCTGATGGGACCGATGATGGTACAGGCTGCAAAGGAGGCTAAGGTGGATGTGGCTGTCCATCTGGATCATGGTCTTACTTTTGAGACGGTTGACAAGGCTCTGGAGCTTGGCTTTACATCGGTTATGCTGGATGCTTCTACGCTTCCTTTTGAGGAAAACATCGCCAGAGTAAAGGCCGTTGTGGAGAAAGCACGTAAATACGGCGCTACAGTTGAGGCTGAGCTGGGATTTGTGGGCGGAAGTGAGGATGGAAGCTGTGACCACGGTATCCGCTGCACAGATCCAGATGATGCGGTCGTTTACGCAAGAGAGACAGGTATTGATGCGCTTGCAGTTGCCATCGGTAATGCCCATGGTAATTATCCGGTAGCGCCGACGCTTGCTTTTGATGTATTGGAGAAGATCCATGAGAAAGTGGATATTCCGCTGGTTCTTCATGGCGGCAGTGGTATCACTGATAAAGATTTCCAGAGGGCGATTTCTCTTGGCATCCGTAAGGTGAATATTGCCACAGCAAGCTTTAACAGCCTGACAGCTCATGTGGAGAAATATATGGAATCAACAGACAAGCATAATTTCTTTGACCTCAATGATGCTATGGTTCAGGGTACTTACGAGAATGTGAAGAGACATATTCTTGTATTTAATGAGCCATATCAGGAGTAGGCCAAGGATTTTCTTGTAAAAAAAGAAAAGGTCTGATAAGATGTTCTCAGTGAAAATAACTGGGAACATCTTTTTTGTGCCCATAAAAGAGGAGAGATAAAAATGGAACAGAAAGAGACTGTCTGTTCAGTTGCGAAGAAATGCGGCGGTTGCCGTTATCAGGGTGTATCCTACCAGGAGCAGCTTCGCAGGAAACAGAGAATTACAGAAGGCCTTCTGAAAAAATTCGGAAAAGTAGAGCCGATCATTGGAATGGAAGATCCCTATTATTACAGAAACAAAGTTCATGCAGCTTTTGGCCGTGACCGGAAGGGAAACGTAATTTCCGGGATTTATGAGGAGAAGAGTCATAGGATCGTTTCCGTAGATGACTGTATGATCGAAGATAAAAAAAGTCAGGAGATCATCCGTACCATACGTGGTATGCTGAAATCCTTTAAGATCAAGACTTATGATGAGGATACAGGATATGGACTTCTCCGCCATGTGCTTGTGCGGAGAGGCTTTTCCACAGGAGAGATCATGGTGGTATTAGTTACGGTTTCTCCAATATTTCCATCTAAGAATAACTTTGTAAAAGCTCTCCGTAAAGAGCATCCGGAGATCACTACGGTGGTTCTCAATGTCAATGACAGACAGACAAGCATGGTACTTGGAGACCGCAATATCGTACTTTACGGACCGGGATTCATCAAAGATCGACTTATGGGACTGACCTTCCGTATTTCTCCATCTTCTTTTTATCAGGTAAATCCTGTGCAGACAGAAGTACTTTACGGAAAGGCTATGGAGTTTGCGGCAATGACAGGAAAAGAGAGGGTGATCGATGCTTACTGCGGCACAGGTACTATCGGGATCATCGCTTCCGGGAATGCCAGGGATGTCATTGGTGTAGAACTGAACCGTGATGCTATCCGTGATGCCAGAATGAATGCCAGGGAAAACAAGATCCGTAATGTTCGTTTTGTTCCGGGAGATGCAGGATGGTTTATGGAAGGAATGGCAGCAGAGGGAGAGAAGGTGGAGGTTGTTCTAATGGATCCGCCACGTTCCGGAAGTGACCGTAAATTCCTTCACTCCCTTTTGACTCTTTCACCGGAAAAAATTGTTTATGTATCCTGCAACCCGGAAACCCTAGCAAGAGATCTTGCCTGCCTTACTAAGAGAGATTACCTGGTAAAGAAGATGCAGCCGGTTGATATGTTCCCGCTCACCGATTCAGTGGAGGTTGTTTGCCTTCTGGAGAATCGTAGGACCAGACCGGGAAGAGCTTAGATTTTTGGCAGCTCACAGTGATATGCGATGCCAAGGGGCGTAACAAGAAGCGGATGGACCGGACGGTATACCGGAAGCTTCAGCCTCTTTTCAAAAACGGTAGTAAATTCCTTAAACATGGAAGAACCGCCAACTACATAAACAGCCGGAACCTGATAGCCCTTTAGAAATTTCTCGGTGATCACAGCCATTTTTTCTACAGTGGCCTTGATCACAGGGAAAATTTCGTCTTCTTTTTCCGGAGTAGTTTTCAATACTTCGGCTTCCTCATAAGGGATCTTATAGTGACCGGCGACTGTCATGGTCATATGGCTGCCGCCAGTAGCCTCATCATCGGTGTAGATAACTTTTCCGTCTTTCAGGATGCTGATACCGGTTGTGCCGCCACCCACATCCACAACAGCACCGTCTGTGATCTTAAGGACAGCAGCTGCGGCAGTAGGCTCGTCCACGATATTTGTAACTTCGAAACCGGCACCCTCCAGAACATAGCCGATGCTTTTGACACTGCCTTCGGAAACTCCGGGAGGAATGGCAGCAGCACCGTAAGTAAGTTCTGTGCCAAGCCTTTCCTCCAGCTCATTTTTAAGCTTTGTCACAAGCTGGACAGATTCATAGTAATTGACGATCACTCCATCCTGGATCGCATGGGATGGTGCGGAAATTCCGGCTATGGGACGGTTATTTCGGTCGACAACGGCAAGAACGGTATTGGCAGTACCAAGGTCGATGCCTGTCTTCAGACGACCGCGGAATTTTTTGCATTCACCTGTCTCTACAAGTTCTGCAAAATTGGATAAAGTTCTGTTTTTTAATTCCATTCAAAATACTCCATTTCTTTCAGACAGGGACAAAAAGAATTTTGCCCCTGATATAAATTCTAATAATTGCGGCCGGTAAAGATGGCAACGGATCTGGGCCGCATGCAGAAATCGTGTTCAATGCGTGGCTCCTGGCCTTTTTCGTAGAAATAACGGCCATTTCCGTCACCGAACGTGTTGACACAGAGATACCATGCACCGGGACGGGCAAGCTCCGGAAGTGTGACCGTTACGTCCTCCCAGTATGCGTTGATCACAATGTAGATCAGGTCATCAGTGCCTTTGCTCTTATTATAGCCTGCAAAGCTTACAGCGAAGGTGTGGGCATCTCTTGGAATGGTCACATCCCTTGCGTCAATGTTATGAGTGTGGATATTTTCCATACCGCATACTGCGTTGGGAAGCTTCCGGGAGATAACAGGGTGGTCTTTACGGAACCGGATCATAAATTTGAAAAATTCAAAAAGATCGTGATTTTTCTCCAGAAGCTTCCAGTTGATCCATGAGGTTTCGTTATCCTGACAGTAGGTATTGTTATTTCCGTGTTTTGTGTTTCCGAATTCATCACCTGCAAGGAACATCGGGGTTCCGCGGCTGGACATCAGTACAGCACAGGCATTCCGTATCATGCGGAAGCGGAGGGAGAGCACTTCAGGGTTGGTGGAATCGCCCTCTTCTCCACAGTTCCAGCTGCGGTTATCGTTGGAACCGTCGGTGTTATTCCAGCCGTTTGCTTCGTTGTGTTTTTCATTGTAGGAATAAAGATCATACATGGTGAAGCCATCGTGGCAGGTAAGGAAATTGACACAGGAATTGTATCCTGCATAATTGTCATTATGATCAGAATAAAAGCCTCCGTACAGATCACCGGAACCGGAAATACTCCATGCAGCGTCCCAGGCATTCCAGAAATCTCCCTTCAGGAAGGAACGGAGGCAGTCACGGTAACGGCCATTCCATTCAGCCCATCTGCGGCTGGCAGGGAAAGAACCAACCTGATACAGCCCGCCGGCATCCCAGGCTTCTGCGATCAGTTTGACATTTCTAAGGACCGGATCGTAAGCGAGAAGCTCCAGAAGGGGCGGATTGTTAAGTGGAGAACCGTCCTCATGGCGTCCGAGAATGCTGGCAAGATCGAAGCGGAAGCCGTCCACACGGTAGTTGATGGTCCAGTAACGTAAGCATTCAAGAATCATCTGACGTACAATGGGATGGTTACAGTTCAGAGTATTTCCACATCCGCTGAAATTGTAGTAATTTCCCTCTGGAGTCAGCATATAATAAACCTTATTGTCAAAGCCCTTAAAGCAGAAGGTTTTTCCCAGCTCGTTTCCTTCGGCGGTATGATTGAATACAACATCAAGAATTACTTCGATGCCATTTTCGTGGAGCTCACGGATCAGCTCTTTCAGCTCAGTTCCCTCACAGTTATGCTCCGGCTTGGAAGCATAGCTGGTGTTTGGAGAAAAGAAGTTGACAGAATTGTATCCCCAGTATTCCAGAAGCCGTTTGCCATTTACAGTACGGGCATTCATATTCTCGTCGAACTCGAAGATCGGCATCAGCTCTACGGCGTTGATCCCCAGTTCCTTGAGATAAGGGATCTTTTCACGAAGACCGGCAAAGGTTCCCGGGTGCATAACACCGGAAGAAGAATCCTGTGTAAAGCCGCGGACGTGAAGCTCATAGATGATCAGGTCACTGATCTTACGGGTGGATTGCGGCATGTCTTCCCAGTCAAAGGAATCACGTACCACACGGGCATGATAGCTTCCGATCTTTTGCTGGCCCCATTCACGCTGACCGGCAACGGCTTTGGCATAAGGATCAAGAAGAACCTTTGTTTTATCGAAGATGTGACCCTTTTCCGGTTCGTAAGGACCGTCAATGCGGTAGCCGTACTCCAGATCTTCGATGTCCAGTCCCATGACGATCATGGAGTAGACATCACCGATACGACAGGCATTGGGAAAAGGAAGGACTGCGAAGGGTTCCTCTTCTCCGGAGTGGAAAAGAAGAAGCTCGCAGGATGTACCGTGGCGGGTATGTGCGGTAAAGTTGACTCCGTTGGAAAGAGGAGTAGCGCCATTTAATTCAAAAAACCCGGGACGTACAGGAAATCCCGCAATAATATCTGTGGGCCGGGATGTCAGTGTATTCTCAGAGAGCATAGTCTGATTCTGTGTTTTCATTTCCGGTATCCTCCTTGGTGAAAATTTTTTTACAAACAAAAATATTATAACTGATTTTCAGAAAAAAGTACAGGCTGGGTTGTTGAGAACAAAGTGAACAGCAGCATTCCAATAACGCGGGAACCTTCGGGAAAATCTTCTTGAGGTTTTTGACGGGAAGGCTTACAATATGAACCAGAAACTTTGAAAATGTAAGGAAAGGAATAATAGCAGTATGAATGAAGAAACACTGGAGATTTCTTTTGACCAGATAGAGAAAGAACGGGGGAAATATCTTCTGATAGATACCCGTGATAAAGTAACTGTAGAATATGGAATGATCCCGGGAGCAATCTCTGTTCCGGAACAGGAACTGGAAGAGCGGGCAGAAGAACTGAGGGGGGATAAGATCCCGGTCCTTTACTGTACAAGAGGGCTTTTCAGCCAGGAGGGTGCAGAGATGCTCCGGGAAAAAGGAATTCCCGCACTGAGCCTGAAAGGTGGATATACAGGATGGCTTTTTCAGCAGATGCAGAAAGAATCCGGTAAAGAGAACAGTGAAGAAGAGGAAAATGATGCAATGGAACAGCGGCGGAAGGATATCGAGCTGAGTATCCGCAAAAAGTTCCATAAGCAGCTGTTTTCCAGATTTGCCAGGGGAATCAACGATTATGAGCTGGTGAAGCCGGGAGATAAGATAGCAGTCTGTATTTCCGGTGGTAAGGATTCCATGCTGATGGCCAAACTGTTCCAGGAACTGAAGCGTCATAACAAGTTTCCCTTTGAACTGGTGTTTCTTGTGATGGATCCGGGATATAATGAGGCAAACCGTGCGGTGATCGAGCACAATGCCAGGCTTCTCGGGATTCCGATCACAGTGTTTGAGACTGAGATCTTCGATGCGGTTTATAATATAGAAAAATCCCCATGCTATCTCTGTGCCCGTATGAGAAGGGGCTATCTTTACAGCAAGGCAAAGGAGCTTGGCTGCAACAAGATCGCTCTTGGACATCACTATGATGATGTGATCGAGACGATCCTGATGGGAATGCTTTACGGAGCGCAGGTACAGACTATGATGCCGAAGCTCCATAGTACAAATTTTGAGGGAATGCAGCTGATCCGTCCTATGTATCTGATCCGGGAGGCAGATATCAAACACTGGAGAGATTATAATGACCTTCATTTTATCCAGTGTGCATGTAAATTTACCGATACCTGTACTACCTGCCGTACAGATGGTACCAGTGTTTCCAAGAGAATGGAGATCAAGAATCTGATTGCAGAACTTAAGAAGGTAAATCCACATGTAGAAAGTAATATTTTCCGAAGTGTGGAAAATGTTAATCTTCATACAGTTATCGCATACAAAAAAGATGGAGTGAAACATTCTTTTCTGGAAGGGTATGAGGACTGACAGATATAAATAAAAGCTGCTCAGGCGTTAGCCCGGGCAGCTTTTACTTTTTCCCGCTGTTTGGTAAGATCATAATATTCATCAGAGATGATCCCGCGACTGGAAAGTGCTTCGTAGGTTTTCTGCTGTGCGGGGGTCATCTTCATTCCGATCGTGGAATTGACATCGGTCAGTACGCAGCTTGTTTTTTCTACCAGCCAGAAAAGTGCGGAATCATCATCGGGGATCATTTTCCAGATTTCGTTTTCTGTATATGGAAGAAGGGACATGAGAGTTTTTAAGTGTCCATCCTGGATCAGACGGTAATCCCCGTCCGGCATGATGATGCCATCGCCATAGAGTTCTTTTTTCTGTTCCATTTTCTGCAGAAGTTTTTCTGTGAGTTTCATGATCGGCTCCTTGATCTTTATTATTTCAACAGTTTTCAGGCACTGCTTTTTTATGAAGTTAAAAAAATAACAATCAGCGTCTATTGTATGAAGCGGCGACAAAAATGTCAAGAGGTTAAAAAGATTTTCGATGCTTATGAATGATTTTTGTTGTGCAATTTGTTTGCTTTTGTGAGGCTAAAGGTTAAAATTATGTAAAAATTATCGTAAAATAAGATCTTCTGTGGTATAATATGAATATTCAAAAAATTCAAGGAAGGACGATGCAGATGTTGAAAAACTGGAACCCGGAACAGATTCCGGAAAAAGAGGATATCAAAGTGCGTTTAAGCGCTGCAAGAACCAGATTATATGAATTGCAGATGGCTCTGAAAGAGCATAAGATTCCGGTGATCGTGCTGTTTGAAGGCTGGGGAGCTTCCGGAAAAGGAAGTACCATAAGTAAGGTGATCAAGAATATCGATCCTCGTTTCTTCAAAGTTGCGACTATGTCAGCACCTACAGAGGAAGACCTTCGGAAACCATTTCTTTACCGATATTTCAGGGAAATCCCGGAAGCGGGCAAGTTTACATTCCTGGATTCAGGATGGATGGATCAGACCTGTCGTGAACGTATGGATAAAAAGCTGAAGGGTGACAATTATTCAAAACGGATTGACAGTATCCGGAGATTTGAACGTCAGCTGACGGATAATGGATATGTACTCCTGAAATTTTTTATGCAGATCGACCGGAAAGAACAGGAAAAACGTATGGGCATCCTTCTGGAAAGCAAGGATACCAGATGGAGAGTCAATGAATATGATCTCTGGCAGAATGATCATTATAAGAAGTGCAGAAAGATTTTCGACCAGTATATGCAGGATACCAATACATCTGCGGCTCCATGGTATATTGTCGATGCCGGTGACCGGAAGTGGGCAGAACTGCAGGTACTGGAAACCATGATCAGCAATATAGAGGTTGCCATGGAAAACAGCAAACATGCAGTGCCGATCCTGCAGAATGTTTTTCCTCTGGTGGAGATGCCCAGATTAAGCGAGATTCCTCTGGATGGAAAAGAAGTGGGGGATGAAGAGTACAAGGCAGAGCTTAAGGAACTGCAGGCAAAGCTTGGAAGTCTGCATAACCGTCTTTACCGAAAAAGAGTGCCTGTGATCATCACCTATGAAGGCTGGGATGCTGCCGGAAAGGGAGGAAATATCAAGAGGATCACGGAGGCTCTTGATCCCCGTGGATTTGAGGTACATCCTATCGCAAGTCCGGAGCCTCATGAAAAAGCCCGTCATTATCTGTGGCGTTTCTGGACAAGGCTTCCCAAGGATGGTCACATTGCCATCTTTGACCGGACGTGGTACGGAAGAGTGATGGTAGAACGTCTGGAGGGCTTCTGCAGCGAGAATGACTGGAGACGTGCCTACAATGAGATCAATGAATTTGAGAAGGAGCTTTCTGACTGGGGCGCTGTGATCGTGAAATTCTGGGTCCACATTGATAAGGACACCCAGCTTGCCAGGTTCAACGACCGCCAGAGCAATCCGGAAAAACAGTGGAAGATCACGGATGAGGACTGGAGAAACCGTGAAAAATGGGATCAGTATGAAACAGCAGTAGATGAGATGCTTCAGAAAACCAGTACTGCTTATGCACCATGGCACATTCTGGAATCCGTAGATAAGAAATATGCAAGGCTGAAGGCGCTTCGGATCGTGATCGAAGAAATTGAGAAAGCGCTGAAATAAGAGATAAAAGCTGCGGCAGGATAACAGATATTCTGCTGCAGCTTTTTGTCTGAAGAGAGATGAATCAATTCCGGAGATAGTTTCGCATACTGCGAAGAGCATGTTTTTCCAGTCGGCTGACCTGAGCCTGGGAGATACCAATCTCATCAGCTACCTCCATTTGGGTTTTTCCCTCGTAGAAGCGGAGATCGATAATGTGACGTTCACGCTCTCCAAGCCGGTTCATGGCATCTCGAAGAGAAATATCCTCCACCCAGTTTTCTTCCAGGTTCTTTTTATCACTGATCTGATCCATAACATATAGGGTATCTCCGCCTTCGGAATACACGGGCTCAAAAAGGCTTACCGGGCTCTGGATCGCATCCATGGCATAGACGATCATTTCCTTGTCGATACCGATCTCATCAGCGATTTCTGCAATGGTAGGCTCTTTGAGATGCTGCCGCATATAGTTTTCCCGGGTATAGATGGTTTTGTAAGCGATATCCCGCAGAGAACGGCTGACCCGTATGCTGTTGTTATCACGGAGATATCTTCGGATCTCTCCGATGATCATGGGAACTGCATAGGTGGAAAATTTTACCTGAAGAGTGGTGTCGAAATTATCGATCGCTTTGATCAGGCCGATGCAGCCGATCTGAAAAAGGTCATCCGGATTTTCACTGCTGTTCTGAAAACGCCGGATCACGCTTAAAACAAGCCGCAGATTGCCTTTGATGTACAATTCCCTGGCTTCTTCATCGCCAGCTTTGATTCTTTTAAAGAGCTCCGCCTTTTCTTCCTGATCGAGAACGGGAAGGGTTGAGGTATTTACTCCGCAGATTTCAACTTTATTCAGTGCCATCTTAGAATCCTCCTTGTCTTGTCAGTACATTAAGATGATTCTCAGAGGGCGGTTGAAATATACTTTTTCAGGGAAAATATAAAAAATAAAGGGCCTTGACAATAAGGAGGTATTTATTCTCCGGACAGCAGTTTTTCATTACGGAAATCAACAAGGATGATATCTTCGCCGATCTGGCGGATGCAGTCCCATGGAATGGAATATTCATTTTCTTTGGAAAAACACCAGCAAAATTTCCCCGGTTCCGGCATGATCAGGGCTTTCAGACGTGCGGTTTCACAGCAGAATTCCACATCAAGAGGGCAGCCAAGACTGCGGCAGGTATGGATATTGATCACTTCTTTTTGTTTCAGCTCACAGATGCGCATAAATTCATCACCTGGTATGATTTTATGGAAAATCTGTAAAATTTATGCAAGTCCGATTATTGACACATTATGTGCATTTATTTTATAATAAAAACGAATTTAGTAATGATTTACTGATCCGGAAAGGGGGAGAGTTCTGTGAGATGTCCGTTCTGTAACCAGGATAATACAAGAGTTGTAGATTCCAGACCTGTAGAGGATACCAATTCCATCCGCCGCCGCCGTCTCTGTGATGCCTGCGGAAAGCGTTTTACAACTTATGAGAAGGTGGAAACGATTCCGCTGACTGTGATCAAGAAGGATCAGAACCGGGAAAGCTATAAACGTTCTAAGATCCAGGATGGTGTTCTTCGTGCCTGCTATAAGCGCCCCATTCCCATTGAGAGAGTGGAAGAGATGATCGATTCCATAGAAGGAGATATTTTCCGGTCAGAAGACCGTGAGATCAGCAGTACCAAGATCGGAGAGATCGTTATGGAGCATCTGAAGGATCTGGATGCGGTGGCGTATGTACGCTTTGCGTCTGTATACAGAGAGTTTAAAGATGTCAGTACCTTTATGGATGAGCTGAAGAAGCTGATCAATTAAGAGATTAAATGAATAGACCGCAAATGCAGGAGATTTCAGGCCGATTGTCAAAAGACAACCGGCCTTTTTTGAAACATGAATGTTTGATTTTTCAGAGATCGTAAAAGTGGATACAAAAAAAACAGGAACCGCATGGGAAAATCCTCTGCGGTCCCTGCTATAAATATACATTAATGATTCAGGAAACTTAATTAAACAATACCCTGAGCTTTCATAGCGTCAACAACTTTTTCGAAGCCGGCGATGTTTGCACCTACAACATAGTTGTCTTCCATACCGTAACGTTTAGCAGCGTCATCAGTTTTGTGGAAGATATCGATCATGATGTTGTGGAGTTTCTCATCAACCTCTTCTCTTGTCCAGGAAAGTCTCATGGAGTTCTGGCTCATCTCAAGTGCAGATGTGGCAACACCGCCAGCGTTTGCGGCTTTACCAGGCATGAAGAGAACACCGTTCTCCTGAAGGTATGTTGTTGCATCAAGAGTAGTAGGCATGTTTGCACCTTCAACGACGTATTTGCAGCCATTTGCAACCAGTGTTTTAGCTCCGTCAATACCAAGCTCGTTCTGAGTAGCGCATGGAAGGTAGATATCACATTTGATATTCCAGATGCCAAGTCCCTCAGTGTAGGTAGCGCCCTCAACACGGTCTGCATATTCTTTGATACGTCCACGTTTTACTTCTTTGATATCCTTTACGACGTCAAGGTTGATTCCGTTCGGATCGTAGACATATCCGTTGGAGTCGTTCATTGCAACAACCTTGGCACCAAGCTGAGTAGCTTTCTCAACAGCGTAAATAGCTACATTACCGGAACCTGTTACAACGATTGTTTTTCCTTCTACGGAATCATTGTGAGCTTTGGCGATCTCGTTGAGCATGTATACAACACCGTAACCGGTAGCCTCTGTACGGATCAGGGAACCTCCGAAGGAAAGACCCTTTCCTGTAAGGACACCCTCATAAAGGCCACGGATTCTCTTATACTGTCCGAAGAGATAACCGATCTCACGTCCGCCGACACCGATGTCACCAGCCGGAACATCTGTATCTGCGCCGATATATTTGCAAAGCTCTGTCATAAAGCTCTGGCAGAATGCCATAACCTCTCTGTCAGATTTACCCTTAGGATCGAAGTTGGAGCCACCTTTTCCACCGCCGATCGGAAGGCCTGTAAGAGAGTTTTTAAAGGTCTGCTCAAAACCAAGGAATTTCAGGATACCCTGATTTACAGAAGGATGGAATCTTAAGCCGCCTTTGTATGGTCCGATGGCGCTGTTGAACTGAACACGATATCCCTTGTTAACCTGTACAGTTCCGTTATCATCGATCCACGGTACTTTGAAGGAGATGATCCTCTCTGGCTCTACAAGACGCTCAAGGATAGAAAGTTTACGATACTCTTCCTCATTTTTGTCAATTACGACTTTAAGGGAATCGAGAACTTCCTTAACTGCCTGATGGAATTCTGGCTCGCCAGGATTCTGTGCTACAACTCTTTCATAAACTTCTTCTGTGTAAGACATTGTTGTTTCCTCCTCATCACATATTAAATTGCGTTGAAAACTAAATTCGAGTGCTATTATACATTAACATGCTAAAAAAGGGAAGTGCTAAATTTAATTTTTTTAAATTTTTATTTCTTGCGTTGAAAGCCTAAATGTGAGATGATATAGAATAAATATTTTTTGACTATGAAATTAAAATGGTTAAATAATAGTGAAAATTAGAAGAGGAGTGGTTTTTATGAGAACATTCGGGAAATCATCAAAGCTTGACAACGTGCTGTACGATGTGCGCGGACCGGTTGTGGATGAGGCTGCCAGAATGGAAGAAGATGGAATGGAGATTCTGAAGCTGAATATTGGTAATCCGTATCCGTTTGGGTTTTCAGCACCTCAGGAAGTGATCCTGGATATGCTGAGTAATGTTCGTACTTCCCAGGGATATTCCGATTCCAAGGGCATTTTTTCTGCAAGAAAAGCGATCATGCAGTATGCACAGCTTCGCGGGATCCCGGGAGTTACCATTAATGATATTTATACGGGAAATGGTGTCAGTGAACTGATCAACCTCTGTATGCAGGCGCTGCTTGATAACGGGGATGAGATCCTGATCCCGGCTCCGGATTATCCGTTGTGGACAGCTACTGCAACACTGGCAGGCGGAAATGTAGTTCATTATATCTGTGACGAACAGT
This sequence comes from Ruminococcus sp. AM26-12LB, assembly GCF_003480785.1. Taxonomy (NCBI): domain Bacteria; kingdom Bacillati; phylum Bacillota; class Clostridia; order Eubacteriales; family Oscillospiraceae; genus Ruminococcus; species Ruminococcus sp. AM26-12LB. The sequence continues at coordinate 153,581 of NZ_QUJX01000003.1, forward strand.
CTGACTGGTATCCGGATATTGAGGATATCAAGAGCAAGATCACACCAAGGACCAAGGCGATCGTTATCATCAATCCCAATAACCCTACAGGTGCAGTATATCCGAAGGAGATCCTGGAACAGATTGCAGACATTGCAAGAGAAAATGAGCTGATCATCTTTTCTGATGAGATCTATGACCGTCTTGTTATGGATGGATATAAACATACATCGATTGCATCCCTTGCACCCGATGTGTTCTGTGTAACATTTTCAGGATTGTCCAAGTCTCATATGATCGCAGGTTTCCGCATCGGATGGATGATTTTAAGTGGTGCAAAAAGTAAGGCGAAGGGTTATATAGAGGGAATCAATATGCTCTCTTCCATGCGTCTCTGTTCAAATGTTCCGGCACAGTCCATTGTACAGACTGCACTTGGCGGATATCAGAGTGTCAATGAATATACGCAGCCGGGCGGACGTGTTTATGAGCAGAGAGACTTTATTTACAAGGCACTGAATGATATTCCGGGAATTTCCGTTGTAAAACCACATGCGGCATTTTATATATTCCCGAAGATCGATACTGAGAAATTCAATATTTTCAATGATGAACAGTTTGCTTTGGATTTTCTTCATGAGAAACAGGTGCTTGTTGTTCCGGGCAAGGGATTCAACTGGAACCAGCCGGATCACTTCCGTATTGTTTATCTGCCGGATATCCGCCAGCTTGACAAGGCAATGAAGAAGATGAAAGAGTTCTTTGCTACATATAAGCAGGGCTGATCGCAGATAGACAAGAAGAGATTTGCGATCCGCATTCGCTGCCTGCTCATAACCGATAAACTGTAAAGCAGGTATTCGGTTATATTTTCGGCATAGACCGGAACCGAAAAAAATGTTATAATATATCTGAAATATCCCGGCCAGCTACGCCGGGATATACAAATAAGACCAGAATTGCTTGAGAGGGGAATGAGGAGGGACCGTTATCGAACAGCAATAAAACAGAAATCGAAAGGGGAAATAACTGATGAGCAAATTCAACATGAAAGTGACACCTGAGATTGAGAAACTTACCCAGATCTGTCGTGAGAATGACAAACTGGATCTGTCTTTATATGGTAAATACGATGTCAAGCGAGGCTTGCGTGACCTGAATGGAAAGGGTGTCCTTGCAGGACTGACCCAGATCTCCAATGTCCAGGCAACGAAGATCGTGGACGGAAAAGAGGTTCCCTGCGCAGGTAAGCTTTCTTATCGCGGGTATGACATTAAGGATCTGACAAATGGTTTTATCAATGACCGGCGCTTCGGCTTTGAGGAAGTAACCTATCTGCTTCTTTTCGGAAAGCTTCCGGATCAGGAAGAACTGAATGGATTTTCCGGGATTCTTGCGAACCAGCGTATGCTTCCGCGGAATTTTGTAAGGGATGTCATTATGAAGGCACCATCCAGAGATATTATGAACGCTCTGTCAAGAAGCGTGCTGACACTTTATTCCTACGACAAAGACCCGGATAATATTGAACTGGAGAATGTGCTCCGTCAGTGTATCAACCTGATCAGTGTTTTCCCGCTGTTATCTGTTTATGCATATCAGGCCTATAACCACTATGAGAGAGGCGAGAGTCTTTATATCCATCAGCCTAAAAAGGAGCTTTCCACAGCTGAGAATATCCTGCGTCTGTTAAGACCGGATAAGAAGTATACGGCACTGGAGGCAGAGATCCTTGATATTGCTCTGATCCTTCATATGGAGCATGGCGGTGGTAATAACTCTACTTTTACTACACATGTGGTTTCCTCTTCCGGGACAGATACGTATTCTGCGATCGCGGCAGCACTAGGTTCTCTGAAAGGCCCGAAACACGGCGGTGCCAACATCAAAGTCGTAAAAATGTTTAACGATATGCGTAAACATGTACATGACTACAGTGATGAAGAGGAGATCAGTGCATACCTTAAGAAGCTTCTTCATAAAGAGGCCTTTGATAAACGTGGACTGATCTATGGTATGGGACATGCGATCTATTCTGTTTCAGATCCACGTGCAGAAGTCTTTAAAGGCTATGTGGAACAGCTTGCAAGAGAAAAGGGCAGAATGAAGGATTATCAGCTGTATGCTGCAGTAGAGCGTCTTGCACCAAAGGTTATCGCAGAGGAGCGTAAGATCTATAAGGGTGTCAGTGCCAATGTGGATTTTTACAGCGGATTTGTTTACAGCATGCTGGATCTGCCGCTGGAGCTTTACACACCGATGTTTGCTATTGCACGTATCGTAGGCTGGAGCGCACATCGTATGGAAGAGCTTATCAATGTGGATAAGATCATCCGTCCCGCATATAAGAATGTCCTTCCGGAAGCAGAGTATATTCCTCTTTGCGAGCGATAGGAAAGGACTGAGGTGGAATAGATGTTCAGATGCTTTTTTCCGGATGAATATCTGGATTCTGCGTATGGGATCGATTATGAGAAGCTTTACAGAGAAGGATACAGAGGGCTGCTCTTTGATATCGATAATACCATTGTTCCCCACGGGGCACCGGCAGATGACCGGGCAAAGAAACTGTTTGAAAAGCTGAGGGCTCTCGGGTTTCGATACTGTTTTGTATCCAATAACCAGAAACCTCGTGTGGAGCCCTTTGCCAAAGCAGTAGAGGGGGATTTTATAGAAAATGCCCATAAACCGGCTGTGAAAAATTATAAAAAAGCCTGCCAGGTGATCGGAATCGATCTTGACAGGACGATCTTTATAGGAGATCAGTTGTTTACGGATATTTATGGAGCAAAGAGAGCAGGGATCCGGACGATCCTTGTGAAACCGATTCATCCAAAAGAGGAGATCCAGATCGTACTGAAGCGATATCTGGAAAAAATAGTATTACATTTTTACCAAAAAGAGGAGGGAAAGAATTCATGAACCATATTGTAATCATCGGCTTTATGGGTTCAGGAAAGACACGAGTTGGAAAGAGACTGGCGAAGGACCTGGGGCTTCCGTTTATTGACGTGGACAGACTGATCGTGAAAAAAATGAACATGTCAGTAAAGGAGGTATTTGAACGCTTTGGAGAAGCATTTTACCGTGCGCTGGAGACTATGGCAGTCAAGGAACTGTCCACAGACAGCGAACGGAAGGTAATCTCTGTAAGTGCGGGATTGCCTCTTCAGGAGCAGAACCAGAAATATCTCCAGAGTATGGGAACGATCATCTATCTGAAGGGATCTGCTGCAACGTTGATCAAACGTCTGGAAGGAAGTAACAATCCCACATTGGAAGGAACTGAGAATAAAGAAGAGAAGATCAAGAAACTTCTGAAACAGAGAGATCCGGTTTATGAGAAGTTTGCGGACATTAAAGTTGTCACAGGAGTGAAGCCTTTTGATGAGCTGATCGCAGAAATTGAAGAAAAATTGAAGGCTTAAACAAAAAAACAGTTGAAAAATGGCAAAAGGTATTATAGAATAATCCATAGCGAAAAAGAACCGCATATATTAAGGAGGAAATATTTATGATTTCAGCAGGTGATTTCAAAAATGGTATCACACTTGAAATTGATGGAAACGTATGTCAGATCGTTGAATTCCAGCATGTAAAACCAGGAAAAGGCGCAGCCTTTGTAAGAACAAAATACAAGAACATTATCACAGGCTCTGTAGTAGAGAAATCCTTCCGTCCTACAGAGAAATTCCCGGCAGCACGTATTGAGCGTGTAGATATGCAGTATCTGTATCAGGATGGTGGTTTATACTACTTCATGAATACAGAGACATATGATCAGGTTGGTCTTACAGAGGAGCAGGTTGGCGATTCTCTGAAATTTGTTAAGGATAATGAGATGGTTAAGGTTTGCTCTCATAACGGAGAGGTATTCGCAATCGAGCCACCTCTTTTTGTAGAGCTTGAGGTTATTGAGACAGAGCCAGGATTCGCAGGAAATACAGCACAGGGTGCTACCAAACCGGCAACTGTTGAGACAGGTGCACAGGTTCAGGTTCCTCTGTTCGTAAACCAGGGCGACAAACTGAAGATCGATACAAGAACAGGTGAGTATCTCTCACGTGTATAATGCAGCAAAAAACCCGCGTAAGCGGGTTTTTTTGTGCCATAAAATTAAAAGATCATTTTGACAGTATTTAAAATACCAAAGTTTGAATGCATATTCCAGACTGTACAGGTAAGAAAAAACGGTACAGTCTGGACTTTTTTTGAAATATCCTTGACACGAAAAATCATTCTGGTATAATTAAACCCAGTCAAAAAACTGACTAAGAAGTTCGTCTGTCCACCAGAGATGACCGGAAATGATCCTGTCACAGAAGTCTTTTAAGGGCTTGTACTGGTTTCGACGGGGGCTTTGAAGTTAGGGAAGCCATCCGCAGACTCCTGGACTGCGTACCAACCGGGAACTAAATATAAACGCAGACGAAAAGTTAGCGTTAGCAGCCTAAGCTGCTCGTCAGCCCCGTTGCACTCACACATCGGGAATCTGGCGTCGACCATGTGAGAAACCTTGCCGGGTAAGCTTTGCCCCGGTAGATGTATCATGAAGCTACTGAAGCAGTAAGCCTGTCGGTGGGCGTACTGCTGAGGGAATGTTAAATCAGCGACTGTGATGGGAGATGCCTTAAGGGATAGGCTTTCGGACAGGGGTTCGATTCCCCTCAGGTCCATTTATGGAACGTCCCGGAAAGACAGCATTTATGCGGCTTTCCGGGAATTTTTTTTACTTTCTTTATTACTCGTGGATATCAGGGAATTCTTCGCAGATACAGAAAGCGATGGTGATAGAATGAAAAAAACTCTGCTTAACAGAAAAAAGCAGAATAAGAAATCTGATTATTATGATTATAATCTGGTAGCTGTTATTGTACTGCTGGTGTGCTTTGGACTGGTCATGCTTTACAGTACCAGTTCATATATGGCAGAAGTGAATTATGGCAACGATATGTTTTATTTTAAGAAACAGGTACTGATCAGTGCAGCATGTCTGATCGGAGCGTTATTTATTTCAAAAATACTGGATTATCATATCCTTCTTCCTTTTACAACTGCGTTGTATGTGGCTTCGCTGATCCTTATGGGACTTGTGCGGACTCCGCTGGGACATTCCTCTCATGGTGCTACCAGATGGCTGTATATCGGACCGATCAACTTTCAGCCTGCCGAGCTGGCAAAGATCGCGGTTATTATCATGATGGCTTACATGATCGGAAAAATGGGACGAAAGGTGAAAACTTTAAAGAGCTGTATGATCCTGGGACTTCCGGGGGCAGGACTTGCGCTTGCGGCTTATATACTTACAGATAACCTGAGTACAGCCATGATCATTTTGGGAATAACAGTTGGAATGGTGTTTGTGGCACATCCGGATATGCGTCCGTTTATTGCTGTGGCAGCGGCAGGAGTGATCCTTATTGTGATCGGAGTACTTTTTCTGGTTGCGACGACCAAGAATAGTGACAGCTTCCGTGTTATGCGAGTACTTGTATGGCTTCAGCCTGAGAAATATTCCGATGAAGGCGGTTATCAGACGCTGCAGGCATTGTATGCCATTGGCTCCGGAGGGCTTTTTGGCCGCGGGCTTGGAAATAGTATCCAGAAGCTTGGAAGTGTTCCGGAAGCACAAAATGATATGATCTTTTCAATTATCTGTGAGGAGCTTGGAATTTTCGGAGGGATTTTTGTACTGATCCTGTTCGGATATCTTTTGTACAGGTTGTTTTTTATTGCGCAGAATGCACCGGATCTGTTTGGCTCACTGATCGTTACCGGGATTTTTATACATATTGCGCTGCAGGTGATCCTTAACATTGCCGTTGTACTGAATCTGATGCCCAATACAGGTGTCACCTTGCCCTTTATCAGTTACGGAGGAACGTCCATTGTGTTCCTGATGCTGGAGATGGCAATAGCTCTCAGCGTGGCCCGTCAGATAAAATTTCAAGAGTAAAATAGTTTTAAAATCAAAATATTTTTGCTCTGGAGCCATTTTTTGGGAAAATCCTCTTGACAACTGTTTTTGCAGACTATATACTTTGCTCAAAAAGAGGAAACAGATTCGATCTGTAACGATTAAAGGAGAGAATAAGACATGTTAGAAAAAATGAAAGAAATGCTTGCAGAGCAGTTAAATTGTGAGGCATCTACAATCACACAGGAGACATCTTTCAAGGATGATCTTGGTGCAGATTCTCTTGACCTGTTTGAACTGGTCATGGCTCTTGAGGATGAGTACAATGTTGAGATCCCGGCAGAGGAGCTTACAGATCTGAACACAGTTGGAGATGTGATCGATTATCTTAAGAACAAAGGCGTAGAAGCATAAGCAGAAATCTAGGATCCTCTGGGACGACAGTGTCTCAGAGGATTTTTTTTGTATATGCGAAGATACATGAGAGGGATGGCAGGGTATTCCGCCGGAAAACCTATGGACATTTTGAAGGATTTGGGTATATAATAGCACCTATAAAGAGAAACAACAAAAATGAGGAGAAAAGAAATGACAAAGATCAGAACAAGATTTGCACCGAGCCCTACAGGAAGAATGCATGTGGGTAATTTAAGAACAGCTCTTTATGCTTATTTGATCACAAAACATGAAGGCGGAGATTTTATCCTCCGTATTGAAGATACAGACCAGGAACGTTATGTGGAGGGAGCTGTAGATATCATCTACCGTACTCTTGAGAAAACAGGACTTCTCCATGATGAGGGACCGGACAAGGATGGCGGATTTGGCCCGTATGTACAGAGCGAGCGTCAGGCAACAGGCATGTATCTGAAATATGCCAAACAGCTTATTGAGCAGGGAGATGCATATTACTGCTTCTGCGGCAAGGAAGAACTGGAAAGCATGAAACGTACTGTTGCAGGTAAGGAGATCTCTATTTATGACAAGAGATGTCTCCATCTTTCCAAGGAAGAGGTTCAGCGCCGTCTGGATGCAGGTGAGCCGCATGTTATCCGCTTTAATATGCCAACAGAGGGAACCACTACATTCCATGATGTTATTTACGGAGATATCACCGTTAACAATGAGGAGATGGAGGATTTGATCCTGATCAAATCTGACGGTTATCCGACCTACAACTTCGCAAATGTAATTGATGATCACCTTATGGGAATCACACATGTTGTAAGAGGTAACGAATACCTTTCCTCTTCACCGAAGTATAATCGTATTTATGAGGCATTCGGATGGGAAATCCCGACCTATGTTCACTGTCCGCTGATCACAGACGAGACACATCAGAAGCTTTCCAAGAGATGTGGACATTCTTCCTATGAAGATCTGATCGATCAGGGATTTGTGACAGAGGCAGTGATTAACTATGTTGCACTCCTTGGATGGAGCCCGGCAGACAACCGTGAGATCTTTTCTCTTCCGGAGCTTGTGGAGGCATTTGATTATCATCATATCAACAAATCACCGGCAGTTTTTGACATTGCCAAGCTGAAATGGATGAATGGTGAGTATATCAAGAAGATGGATCCGGAGGCATTCTATGAGAGAGCACTTCCGTATCTGAAAGAAGTTCTGAAAAAAGACTTTGATCTTAAGAAGATCGCAGGAATGGTTCAGACCAGAATTGAAGTATTCCCGGATATTCCGGAGCTTGTAGATTTCTTTGAGGCAGTTCCGGAGTATGACAGTGCGATGTACCGTCACAAAAAGATGAAAACAACAGAGGAGACTTCTCTTGCAGTTCTCAAGGAAGTGCTTCCGGTACTGGAAGCGCAGGAGGATTATACCAATGATCCGCTGTATGCATCTTTAAGCGCTTTTGTAAAGGAGCACGGATATAAGAATGGTTATGTTATGTGGCCGCTTCGTACAGCAGTATCCGGCAAGCAGATGACACCGGCCGGTGCAACAGAGATCATGGAGATCATTGGCAAGGAAGAGACACTGAAACGTGTACATGCAGCAATCGAAAAGCTTGAAAATAAATAAGAGTGTGATCGATAATCCAGTTATGAAACGAAATCCATCTCAGAAAAGGGCGATCGCCCACCTGTCAGGACCTATGATGGTTCTGGCAGGCCCCGGTTCGGGGAAAACTTCCGTCATAGTAGAAAGAACAGCACATATGATCCAGGAAGGGAAGATACCGGCTTCCTCTGTTCTTGTTGTGACTTTTTCCAGGGCAGCAGCAGTGGAAATGAAAGAACGGTTTCTGAAATTTACCGGTGTTCAGCGAACCGGCGTTACTTTCGGGACTTTTCACGGAGTGTTTTACGGGATCCTCAAACAGGCTTATGGTCTGAATGGAGGAAATATCCTGTCAGAAGAAGAAAAATATGCGATCTTAAGAGAACTGGTGGTAAACTGTGCTGCAGAACAGTCCCAGGAAGGGGATTTTGTGGAAGATATTGCCAAGGAGATCAGTGTTGTAAAAGGTGGAAGGATCTCTCTGGAACATTATTATTCTTCCTGCTGCCCGGATGAAGTATTCCGACAGATTTTTCAGGGATATCGAAAAGTCCTGAATGAAAGAAGAAAACTTGACTTTGATGATATGCTGTTAAGCTGTTATGAACTTCTGAAAAAGCGAAAAGATATCCTGTCTGCATGGCAGAAGAAGTTTCACTATATTCTGGTGGATGAGTTTCAGGATATCAATCATCTTCAGTATGATATCGTGAAGATGCTGGCAGCACCGGAGAACAATCTGTTTGTGGTGGGAGACGATGATCAGTCTATCTATCATTTCCGTGGCGCTCACCCGGAGATCATGCTGAATTTCCCGGAAGATTTTAAAAATGCGGAGACGGTGATCCTGAATATCAATTACCGGTGCAGTGGAAATATCTTGGATACAGCCATGAAGGTGATCGATCATAATGAAAACCGTTATGTGAAAAAACTTTCCACACCAAATGAACCGGGAGAGCCGGTGCAGATAAAAGAATTTCGAAATCCCAGAGACGAATATATGGCAGTTGCAGGCCTGCTGCGGAATCGGATGGAAGAAGGGGATAATATTGAAGATACAGCGCTGCTTTTCAGGACTAATCAGGAAGCCGAAGGACTGGTCGCTGCGTTGATGGAGTATGGGGTTCCTTTCACTATGAAGGAAAAACTGCCCAACCTGTTCCGACACTGGATCTGCCGGAATATGATCGCTTATTTGAAAATGGCAGAAGGAGACCGGAGCCGCAGTACATTTCTGGAGATCATGAACCGGCCAAACCGATACATAGCCAGAGACGCTCTGACAGAAAAAAACATTGATTTTAAAGCATTGGGAGAGTTTTACAAAGACAAGGACTGGATGTGTGACAGGATCACAACGATGGAGACACATCTTCGGATCTTAAAGACTATGGCCCCTTATGCAGCCATTAATTTTATCCGGAATGGCATGGGATACGAAGAATACTTGCAGGAATATGCAAGGTATCGTAAAATAAAACCGGAAGAGCTTATGGAAACCCTGAACCGGATCCATGAAAGTGCCAGAGGAATGAAAACATTGGAAGAATGGATGGCCTATATGGACGAGTATACCAGAAAGCTGGAAGAACAGGCGAAGAAACAGGATGTGAAACGGGAAGGAGTGGTGATATCCACTCTTCATGCGGTCAAAGGTCTGGAATATGACAATGTATATATCATGAATGTAAATGAAGGCAGCATGCCTTATCGGAAGGCAGTCCTGGAGGCACATCTGGAGGAAGAACGGAGGCTTTTCTACGTTGGTATGACACGGGCAAAGAAGAAACTCTGCCTGTATTATGTAAGACAGCAGTATGAGAAGGAACGGGAACCGTCCCGTTTTCTTGAGGAGGCCGGATTATGAATGGGATTATTTATTATACGAAGATCAGAGATGAATATAACAGCAAGAACATGGAGCATATGATCGGGGAAAAGCTTCTGGAAATCGGACTTGAGCGGGAATTTGGACGGAAGCTTGCTTTTGAGCCTCGGTCAAAGGGGGAACATGGGAAACCGTTTTTTACCCTGCTTCCAAGAATTCATTATAATATCACACATTCCGGAAAATATGTGATGTGTCTGTTTGCCGGAGAAGAGGTGGGCATTGATGTGCAGATCCACAAGAAGGTAAATTACGAACGGCTCCTTGAAAGAATGGTGCCGGCAGATATGATACGGGAAATCCTGGATGCAGATGATATGGAGAAAGCCTTTTTTGCCCAGTGGGTTTTGAGAGAGGCATATATCAAATGGACCGGAGAGGGACTGTCCAGGGATCTGCGTACGATTTCCATGGATAAGGGAAATTACATAATGCTGGAGCTGGAACCGGGATACAGTGGTGCGATCTGGTCCAGAGACAGCCTGGAATTACGATTTGAATACGAAGACATCATTTTGAGATAGCAAATAGAGACGATGAAATGAACAAAGAGATGAAACACAGCTTCAGGATTTTCATTCTGAAGATCCTGGCAGTTGTTTTTGTGCTGTGCATATGTTATTTTTTATATGCATTTGTTTACCGTGCAAAAACTGAGCTGCCCACAAAAGCTGTGGTGACAAACCGAGGTGCTGCAGTGTATACACTGCGGGGACAGAAACAGATGCTTTCCCAGAAAGAGGATTTTTCTTATTTTGCCTTTGATGGGAGAGAAAAAGAGAAGGAATATGGAACATATGTCATTCCCGGGCTGAAGAATACCAGGACGCTGCTCACAAAAAAAGGTGCCACTCCTGCCATGTGTACATCCATGACGCCTCAGGGACTGGCGGTTACAGAGGATTATGTGCTGGTCAGCGCTTACTGCAGCACACAGAAACATAATTCGGTCATTTATGTGATCGATAAGGAAAAGCATAATTTTATTAAAGAAGTGATACTGCCTGGACAGCCTCATGTGGGAGGACTTGCCTATGACCCGGAGCATAAGTTATTATGGTATTCCTCCAATATCAACGGGATCGCACAGGCAGTGAGTATAAAGATGGATACAATAGAAGCCTACGATTATGATGACAGCCATCTGCCGGTGGATACTTTCCAGATAGTCAGTCTTTATGGGATCGTGAGAGATTCTTTTATGACCTTTTATGAGGGGTGTCTGTATGTAGGCTGCTTTGAAAAATATAACGAAAGTGTAATTGCACGATACGGAGTTGACGAAGAGGGAAAACTGATCAATACCATGGACGAGAAACTGGGCATGGATTTTGAAATGGCAGTTCCGTTGGATTATTCCACCATATCGGAGCAGGTTCAGGGAATTGCTTTTTATAATGATAAGCTTTTGATCTCTCATTCTTTTGGAATCCTGCCATCCAGGCTGGTATTTTATGAACAATCCGATAAGCGTTTGTATGTAAACGAGAATTCTGCCAGAACTTATCGTTTTCCGGAACGACTGGAACAGATCGTGGTGGAGGGTGACAGTCTTTATGTGATGTTTGAATCCTGTGCCTATGCATACCGTGCGTCCTCCGTAAATATTGTGGATCGGGTCCTGAAGCTGAATCTTTCGAAGATGGAGACCTATGACGAAGAAGAAAGTCTTTTTTTTCTGTCGGAATAAAGAAAAAACGAGAGAGCATCAAAAAAGACAACAGGTACTAAATCCGGCATGTCCGCAATATATTTAAGTGTAAGAGGTGAAAACATGGACGCAAACCAGATCCAGAACCTGTTTGCCAGTAATGTCCGCCAGCTTCTGGTGGATGCAGACCTTGATTATGATAAATTATATGAGATACGTCTCCGCGTAGGAAGACCTCTGTTCCTCACTTATGATGGGGGAGAATGTTTCCTCCGGCAAAAAGATACAGAACCTTATCTGGTTACGCGGGAAGATCTTAAGGAAACACTGGAGTATGTCAGCGGTTATTCCCTGTATGCTTATGAAGATGAGATTCGCCAGGGGTTTTTGAGTGTACAGGGTGGGCACCGTGTAGGAGTTACCGGAAAGGTGATCCTGGACGGAAACCGTATCCGTGGGATGAAATATATTTCCTGCATCAATGTCCGTCTGGCACATGAGATCCAGGGATGTGCAGAAGAAGTGCTGCCATATATCCAGACAAGAGAGCAGATCATGCATACCTTGATCGTCTCTCCGCCCAGATGTGGGAAGACCACGCTTCTTCGGGATATCATCCGGCAGATGAGTAATGGATGGGGAAATATTTCCGGTGTTACGGTAGGAGTAGTCGATGAGCGCAGTGAGCTGGCCGGATGCTATCAGGGGATCCCTCAGAATGACCTTGGAATGCGTACGGATATCCTGGACGGCTGTCCGAAAGCAGAAGGGATGCAGATGCTGATCCGGTCAATGTCGCCGGTTGTGGTTGCTGTGGATGAACTTGGAAAAGAAGAAGATTTCAAGGCTGTGGAATCAGTTATCCACTGTGGATGTCGTCTGATCGCAACTGCACATGGAGCTTCCATGGAAGAAACATTATCCCAGCCGTTTTTCCGGAAATTGTGGGAAGCGCGGGTTTTCCAGAGATATATTTTTCTGGGAAAGCATGAACGTGCAGGAATCGTGGAAGGAATCTATGATGAAAACGGGAAATGCCTATGTACCGGATTGTAGGATGTATTCTGGTAGTGGTTGCAGGAGCCGGAATGGGATTTTCCGGAAGTATGAGACTTTCGGAGCAGATTCGTATACTGGAAAAACTGCTTCAGATGGTGATCTGCCTGAAAGGCGAGATCCGCTGCGGGAATGCATCACTGCCGGATGCTTTTTATGGAGCAGCAGGAAGAATGAATGGAAAATACAGAGAGTTTCTCATCAGTGCCGCGGACAGGATGAAAGCGGGAACAGGAGAAAAACTTTCACAGATATGCAGGGAATGTGCGGAAAGCGCCCTGAAAAAAAGCTGCCTTACCCATGGGGAAAAGGACGCTTTTTTTTCTTTCGGAGAATATCTGGGCTATATGGATCTGGAAATGCAGATGCGACAGCTTTCCCTGTATGAAAATAATCTGGAAGCAGAGATTTTGAAGCGGAAAGCGGAGGTTTCCGGAAAGAAAAAACTGTACCAGGGAATTGGGATTCTTGGAGGCCTGCTGCTTGCGGTTCTCCTGGTATAGTATTGTTTATCAGACAGTAGTAAGAAGGACAGGCTTTCAGAAGAAAAGGAGGGATCATTTGGAGGTCAGTATCATATTTAAGATCGGTGCAGTAGGGATCCTGGTCTCTGTTCTTTCTCAGATCCTGAAACATAGCGGAAGGGAGGAACAGGCTTTTCTGGTGAGTTTTTCAGGACTTCTTTTAGTACTGTTCTGGATCGTGCCGTATATTTATGAACTTTTTAAAAATATCCAGCAGCTTTTTGTACTGTAGGGGAGGGAAAGAACCGTGGATATTCTGAAGATTTCTGTTCTGGGAGCGGCAGGGGTTCTTCTGGGGATTCTTCTGAAAGACCGCGCACCGGAGTATGTAAGCCTTGTTACGATGGGAATAGGTCTTGTGATACTGGGATTAGTGGTAGGGAAGATCAGCTATCTGTTCCAGTCCCTGGAGAGACTGAAACAGAGTCTCCCGATTGATGGAAGCTATATCACTACTTTGCTGAAGATGATCGGGATCACCTATATCGGACAATTTTCATCCGGTATATGCAGAGATGCAGGATATTCCTCCACTGGTGCACAGATCGAACTGTTCTGCCGGTTATCTGTAATGGTTTTAAGTATGCCGGTTCTTCTGGCACTGCTGGATACTATACAGGGATTTCTTGCATGAAAAGATATTGGTCAGAGATTTGTGCAGCCCTGTTTCTGGCTGTAGTTATAAACTGTTTTGGCGGTGTGATCGTTTATGCTTCTTCGGCGGAACAACAGATCACAGATCAGATGGAGCTTACCAACCTGCAGTCCATGGTAGATGAGATGCTTGGAGAAAAAACATTTTCTGTTACAGAAGCGTTTCACAGACTGTTGTCAGGGGAAGAGGTGCTTTCGGAGGAGAGTGTGCGGGAATTTTTGCACAGTCTCCTTTTTTATGGCATTGAAAGAGAAAAAGAGCTGATCGTGAAGTTACTGCTTCTGCTGTTGTTCGCTGCCGTTTTTTCCGGGTTTGCCGGTGCCTTTGATAACGGGCAGGTGGGAGAGATCAGTTTTTATGTGGTGTATCTTCTTGTTTTTACTCTTCTGATGAACAGTTTTTCCGGTTTGAGTGCATCACTGCTTTCAATGCTTGCGTGGATCACGGAGTTTATGAAGGAACTCTCACCGGTGTATTTTATGGCAGTGGCAGCAGCGTCAGGTGCATCCAGTGCAGCTGCTTTTTATCAGGGAGTACTGCTTCTGGTGTGGCTTTTTCAATGGATCCTGGAACGAGTACTGCTTCCCGGAGTGAGTTTATATATTCTTCTGAGATTTGTGAATCATCTTTCCAGGGAAGAAATGCTGGGAAAAATGGCTGAGCTGATCGAGACTGTGATTTCCTGGGGGCTTCGGACATTACTTGGAGTGGCAGCAGGACTGCAGGTGGTGCGTGGGCTTGTAGCTCCGGTAATGGATTCTCTGAAGCGGAGTGCTGTGGGAAAAACTGCAGGTGCTCTTCCTGGGATTGGGAGCGCGGTAAATGCAGTTACGGAACTGGTCCTTACCACAGCTGTTCTTGTAAGAAACAGTCTGGGCATTGCGCTTTTACTGGTGATCCTGGCGGTGGGGGCGGGGCCATTGGTCCGATATGGACTTTTGTCACTGACCTATCGCTTTCTGGCGGCTGCGGCGCAGCCTGTATCAGACAAACGGCTGGTAGAAGCCTTTGGCACCATGGCAGAGGGATGTGCACTTCTGATGAGAATCCTGTTTACTGCGGAAATTTTATGTATGCTTACATTTCTGATCCTGATGGCAGGAGGAGGCTTGGGATGAGAACAGAACTTTATCAGTGGATGAAAAGCCTGGCTTTTTTTCATGTACTTACTACAGCACTTCTGCATATTCTGCCTGATAAGCGTTATGAGCAGTATATACGGCTGTTTATGGGGCTTCTGTTGGTGCTTTTGATCTGTACGCCTATATTTGCCGTAGTGGGAAAAAGTGAAGAACTTCTGTCCGGATTCAGCAATAATTATGGGAGAGAAGAACAGGTACGTATGAAGACAGAAGCAGAAGGAATAAGGGAAACATTTCTTAAAGGAGCATATGAACAGGAGTTGAAGGATCAGGTTCAGGGTATCCTCAGGAAAGAAGGGGTTTTTTCGGCAAAAACAGAAGTAGATATGGAGAAAGAGCTTCAGCTGACCATAACACTTTATGGAACAGTCACAGAAAAACAGAGGGAGGCGGTGAAAAATGAGCTCGAAAGAATCTGCGGACTCAGGAAAGGACAGTATCAGATCCTGGCTTCTGAGGATGGGATGGAAGGAGTGGGGAGTTTTCCTTCTTCTGGGAATCCTTCTTCTGGTGGCAGGACTTCCGGTAACCCGAAAGAACAGTAAAACAGCAGAGGATCAGAATGCGGAGAAAACCCGCCTGGAGAGCCGCCTTGAGGAACTGCTTTCCAATGTGGAAGGAGTCGGAGAAGTGGAAGTGATCATTATGACCGGGGATGAGGGAAATACGGAAAACTTTTCCATAAGCAGCAAAAATGAAGTTACCGGTGTGCTGGTGGCGGCTCAGGGAGCAGGCAGCGCAGTGACAGTCCAGAATATTCAGCAGGCAATTATGGCATTATTTCAGATCGACGCTAATAAAATTAGAATAATGAAAATGAAATGAGGAGAGTAGAAGTGAAAAAGATCATGAAGAAAAATCAGGTAATCATCACCTCGCTGGCCATTCTCATTGCTGTGGCCGGATATCTGAATTTCGCAGATGTGGATCTGGGATTTAAGGATAAGGAGACGAGTACAGACAGCAGCAGTATCCTGGATGATGTGGATTATGACCTGACCGATGAAACAGCCCTTCTGGATGAGAACGGGGCAGATGGCACAACCCAGTCGGAGGTGATGGATACCGCATCCCCGGGCGAGGCCGTACTTACCGGTGCTTCGGATTTTGCAGCACAGGCAAAAGTCAGCAGGGAGCAGGTGCGTTCCCAGAACAAAGCGGACCTGCAGGCGATCATCAGTAATAAAGACATCAGCGATGAGGAAAAACAGAATGCCATTAACACAATGGTTTCCATGACAGATCTTACAGAAAAAGAGGCGGCTGCAGAGCTTCTTCTGGAGGCGAAGGGCTTTGAAAATGTGATCGTAAATCTGACGGGTGAAACTGCGGATGTTGTGGTGCCGGATGCAGATCTGGAGGATGCAAAACGTGCACAGATCGAGGATATTGTAAAGAGGAAAACCGGTGTGGCAGCAGAGAGCATTGTGATCACGCCTCTAAGTCAAAGTAAAAATGCATCGGATGTCATAAATACTGCAGATGAAGCTGAAAAAAATACGGGAGGTGCAGAGGATAATGCGGAAAGTACAGGTGAGGAGGTGCAGGATACCGCTGCATCTGTGGAAAGCGATCCGGCGGATCAAACATCTGAGGACGCAGAGACGGCTGCAGATATCCAGAACGATCAGACTATTGATACAGAGGGAATTTACGACTGAATTGCCTTGACAGCAAAGCCTTGTCTATACTAGAATAGGAAAGGTTATAGTAAAATAGAGATATCAGAGAATATACAGGAGGCTCACGTGTCGAAGTATACGAAAGAAATAGAAAAAAGAAGAACATTTGCCATCATCTCTCATCCGGATGCTGGTAAAACAACATTAACAGAAAAATTTCTGCTGTATGGAGGGGCCATCAATCTGGCCGGAAGTGTAAAGGGTAAGGCTACGGCCCGCCATGCAGTATCAGACTGGATGGAGATCGAGAAGGAAAGAGGTATTTCCGTTACTTCATCCGTTCTTCAGTTCCATTATGACGGATATTGTATAAACATTCTGGATACACCTGGACATCAGGATTTCTCCGAGGATACCTACCGTACATTGATGGCTGCGGATTCAGCAGTTATGGTCATCGATGGATCCAAGGGTGTTGAGGCACAGACCCGTAAGCTTTTCAAGGTCTGTGTTATGAGACACATTCCGATCTTTACTTTTATCAATAAGATGGACAGAGATGCCAACGATACTTTTGATCTTCTGGATGAGATCGAAAAAGAGCTTGGTATTGCAACCTGTCCGATCAACTGGCCAATCGGCTCCGGTAAGAAATTCCGGGGTGTGTTTGATCGTAATACAAAGAAGATCCTTACCTTCTCCGATACACAGAAGGGCACCAAGGAAGGTGTGATAGAAGAGATTGATATTAATGATCCCCGTGCAGATGAGGTCATGGATCCTGAGCAGAAAGAGCAGCTGATGGAAGAAATCGAGCTTCTGGATGGCGCAAGTGCGGAGTTTTCTCAGGAAGAGGTCAGCAAAGGACAGCTGACACCGGTATTTTTCGGTTCTGCTCTTACCAACTTTGGTGTGGAAACATTTCTGGAGCATTTCCTGAAGATGACCACTTCTCCGCTTCCGAGAACTGCAGACTGCGGACCGGTAGATCCTATGAGTGATGATTTTTCAGCCTTTGTATTTAAGATCCAGGCGAATATGAACAAGGCTCACAGAGACCGTATCGCATTTATGAGGATCTGTTCAGGCAAGTTTGATGCGACCAAAGAGGTTTATCATGTGCAGGGAGACAAGAAGATGCGACTTCTTCAGCCGCAGCAGATGATGGCAGAATCCCGTCATGTTGTGGAGGAGGCTTATGCAGGTGATATCATCGGTGTCTTTGACCCGGGTATTTTTTCTATTGGAGATACCATCTGCGCACCTGGAAAGAAATTTGCCTTTGAGGGGATCCCGACCTTCGCGCCGGAGCATTTCGCACGTGTGCGTCAGATCGATACCATGAAGAGAAAACAGTTTGTAAAAGGTATCAACCAGATCGCTCAGGAAGGTGCAATCCAGATATTCCAGGAGTTTAACACCGGTATGGAAGAGATCATTGTGGGTGTTGTAGGTATCCTGCAATTTGATGTCCTGAAATACCGTCTGGAGAATGAGTATAATGTAGATATCCGCCTGGAAACACTTCCATATGAGCATATCCGCTGGATTGCCAACAAGGAGACTGTAAAAGTAGACAAGATCGTGGGAACTTCTGATATGAAGAAAGTCACAGACCTTAAGGGAAATCCGTTGCTGCTCTTTGTCAATGCATGGAGTGTTGGCATGGTTGAGGACAGAAACCCTGATCTGGTACTGACAGAATTCAGTAAATAAGCCCTTTTATTTCATAACTTTTTTTGATATAATAGTATAAAATTACGAACAAAAATATTATATCCGTAGGAGGGTTTCCCATGGCAGAAAAAAGAACAACATATAAGATACAGGATTTGGGCGGAATCGGTGAAGTTCACATTGCAGATGAAGTTGTTGCAATCGTTGCAGGACTTGCAGCAACAGATGTGGATGGAGTTGCTTCCATGGCAGGAAATATCACCAATGAGCTGGTAAGTAAACTTGGAAAGAAGAATCTGTCCAAGGGCGTGAGAGTAACCATTCTGGAAGGAGTCGTTACCGTGGATCTGTCATTGAATATCGAGTATGGCAGAAACATTCTTGAGACAAGCAAGAAGGTTCAGGAGAAGGTTAAATCCGCTATTGAGAATATGACAGGGCTTGAGGTTGCAGATGTAAATATTCATATTGCCAGCGTGGATATGGAGAACGAAAAAGGAAAGTAAACCTTTCCTTTTTTCCGTCTTAGGAGGAAATTATGAGAAGAAGAGAACAGAGAGAACATGTATTTAAACTTATGTTTATGACAGAGTTTAATTCAGAAGAAGAGATGACAGAACAGCTCTCTCTTTATTTTGAAGGTCTTGGAGAACTTTCAGAACAGGACCAGGAATATATGAAGAAGAAGTACGCACATGTGAAAGAACATCTGGAAGAGATCGATGCACAGCTGAACAGTGCAAGCCGTGGATGGAAGACAAAGCGTATGAGCCGTGTGGATCTTGCGGCACTTCGTCTAGCAGTATATGAGATGGAATATGATGCAGACGTACCGACAGGAGTAGCTATCAACGAAGCGGTAGAACTTGCCAAAAGATTTGGCGGAGATGCTTCCGGCTCCTTTGTAAATGGAGTACTGGGTAAGATCGCATCTGAGAAGGATGAAAAGAAAAACGAGGAGGAGACTGCTGACACAGAAGAGAAGGCAGCAGAAGCCCCGGAAGAGAACGCATGAGAAATGTCTATTCTGTCGGTCAGGTAAACCATTATGTCAAAAATATGTTTACCCAGGATTACTTTCTCCGGAAAGTCTATGTAAAGGGAGAGGTATCCAACTGTAAATACCATACCAGTGGACATATTTATTTTTCCCTGAAGGATGAAACAGGCACATTAAGCTGTGTGATGTTTGCGGGACACCGTAGGGGTCTTGCTTTTCGCATGAAGGACGGGGATAAGGTAGTTGCAGGCGGAATTGTAGACGTATATGAGAGAGACGGGCGTTATCAGCTTTATGCAAAAGAGATCACACTGGAAGGTGCTGGTGCCCTCTATGAACGGTATCTGGCACTGAAACAGGAACTTGAGGATATGGGGATGTTTGCACAGGAATATAAGCAGCCCATTCCTCATTTTATTCATACCCTTGGCGTGGTGACAGCACCTACTGGTGCAGCAGTACAGGATATCCGCAATATTGCAGGCAGAAGGAATCCATATCTGCAGGTGATCCTTTATCCGGCACTTGTGCAGGGAGAGGGAGCGGCGCAGAGTATCGTAAAGGGAATCCGGATGTTGGATAAAGCAGGGGTGGACGTGATCATCGTCGGCCGTGGAGGTGGCTCTATTGAAGATCTCTGGGCCTTTAACGAGGAGAGCGTTGCCCGTGCTATTTTTGAGTGCAGGACACCGGTGATCTCGGCAGTGGGACATGAGACGGATTTTACCATTGCGGATTTTGTAGCAGACCTGCGGGCACCTACACCATCTGCTGCAGCAGAGCTGGCAGTGGATGATTTTCGCAGTGTTCTGGAGAGCTTTCATATGTACGGAGACCGTCTGCAGCGTGCCATGAACAGTAAGACAGAACTTTTTGCCGCAAAACTTAAGGCCTATGAGAACAGATTCCAGTATCTGAGCCCGGAGTCCATGTTACGTGAAAAACGTCAGTATGCATCGGAGCTGGAGGAATGCCTGCGTTCTTCCATGGAACAAAAGCTTACAGAGAAAAGACATGAACTGGCAATATGGATCCAGCGGTTTGAGGGACTTTCTCCATTAAGAAAGCTAAATGGAGGATATGCATTTGTGTCCGACTCAGACGGACATGCGGTGACAGAGATCAGTCAGATAAAAAAAGGTGACAGGATCTCCATTGCAGTAACCGATGGAGTCATAGAAGCAGTTGCGGATCGCATCAGGAAGGAAGAGCGATAATGGCAGAAGCAAAGAAAGAAGAGAAATCCATAGAAGATACTTTTGGGGAGCTTGATCTGCTTGCCCGGAAGCTGGAGGATAAAGAAACACCTCTTGAGGAGTCTTTCCGCCTCTACAGACAGGGAATGGAGCTCCTAAAGGATCTGAACGGAAGACTGGATACTGTAGAAAAAAAGATGCTTCAGATGAATGAGGATGGGACATTTCGTGAATTTTAAGGAAGAACTGAAAAGAAGAACAGAAGAAGCAGAACATGTGATCCGGGAATATCTTCCGGAAGAATCCGGTTTTGCAAAAACCATGGCAGAGGCCATGAATTACAGTATGACGGCAGGTGGAAAGAGACTCCGCCCGATCCTGATCAGGGAAACCTACGAGCTGTTTGGAGGAAAGGATAAGCTTTGTGAGCCTTTTATGGCGGCTATGGAGATGATCCATACACATTCGTTGATCCATGATGATCTCCCTGCACTGGATAACGATGATTACCGAAGGGGAAGGCTGACCACACATAAAGTATACGGAGAGGCCATGGGCGTTTTAAGCGGTGTGGCACTCCTTAACAGAGCTTATGAAGTGATGCTTTCCGCCTTTGATCTGACCGAGGATAAAGACC
Organism: Ruminococcus sp. AM26-12LB; assembly: GCF_003480785.1. Taxonomy (NCBI): domain Bacteria; kingdom Bacillati; phylum Bacillota; class Clostridia; order Eubacteriales; family Oscillospiraceae; genus Ruminococcus; species Ruminococcus sp. AM26-12LB. Next base: position 174,550 of record NZ_QUJX01000003.1, read on the forward strand.
GTGTGATAGCCGCCATGCGGATCATTGCAGATAAGACCGGCATCAACGGTATGCTTGGTGGACAGAGTGTTGATGTGGAGAATGATGGGAAACCTCTGGAACACAAGATGCTGGATTATATTTACAAAAACAAGACCTCCGCATTGATCGAGGCTTCCATGATGACCGGTGCTGTGCTGGCAGGGGCATCTGAGAAAGAACTTAAGGTTGTGGAGCAGGCTGCAGAAAACATCGGGCTGGCTTTTCAGATCCAGGATGATATCCTTGATGTGACCAGTACCCAGGAGGAACTGGGAAAACCGATCCACAGTGATGAAAAAAACAACAAGGTTACCTATGTAAGCCTTGTTGGAGCCCCGGCAGCAGCCAGCAGGGTTAAAGAACTTTCTGACCATGCGGTAGAACTTTTAGACGACCTTGACAGGAAGAACGGATTTCTGGATCTTCTTGTGGAAAGTCTTGTCAGCCGCAGGAAATAGAAAGAACAAAGGAAGGGTACAAATGATTCTGGAAAAAATTAAAAAGCCAAATGATATTCATAAAGTTTCATTGGAGGATTTTCCGCGCCTTGCCGAGGAAATCAGGAGCTTTTTGATCCAGAGTGTAAGTGAGACAGGTGGCCATCTGGCATCCAATCTGGGTGTGGTGGAGCTGACTCTTGCTCTGCATAATGTGCTTGATCTTCCACAGGATAAGCTGATCTGGGATGTGGGACATCAGGCTTATACACATAAAATCCTTACAGGAAGAAAAGACGGCTTTAAGGATCTTCGTAAAGAAGGAGGTTTAAGCGGTTTTCCAAAAAGGAATGAAAGTGACTGTGATTCGTTTGATACCGGACACAGTTCCAATTCCATTTCCGCAGGACTTGGCTATGTCCGTGCCAGAGACCTGATGGGAGAGAAATACCATGTGGTTTCCGTGATCGGAGATGGTGCGCTTACCGGTGGGATGGCTTATGAAGCATTGAACAATGCGGCTGAGCTGAAGACTAATTTTATTATTATCATCAATGATAATAACATGTCTATTTCCAAGAACGTAGGAGGAATGTCCACCTATTTAAGCGCTCTGCGTACAGCTGAGACTTATACAGGAATGAAGATCGGCGTGACAAAAACACTCAAAAAGATTCCCCATGTTGGAACCGCCGTGGTAGATACGGTCCGAAAGACCAAGAGCAGCATCAAGCAGCTGATCATTCCCGGAATGCTTTTTGAAAATATGGGGCTGACTTATCTGGGACCGGTAGATGGCCATAATATGCGCCAGATGATGAAGCTTTTTAATGAGGCAAAGAGAGTGGAGGGACCGGTTGTTGTCCATGTCCTTACAGAAAAAGGCAGAGGCTATGGACCGGCATCTTCCCATCCGGAGCGTTTTCACGGAACAGGTCCTTTTGACATCCAGAGTGGCAGACCTCTTACAGCAAAAACAGCGCCGACATATACAGATCATTTTTCCGGTGCAATATGTTCTTTGGCAGAGAAGAACAAAAAAGTAGTTGCTATTACAGCTGCTATGCCAGATGGAACCGGACTGAACCGATTCCGGAAGAAATTCCCGGAGCGTTTTTTTGATGTGGGTATTGCGGAAGAACATGCAGTAACCTTTGCGGCAGGCATGGCACTTGGGGGAATGATCCCGGTTTTTGCGGTATATTCTTCGTTCCTGCAGAGAGGGATCGATCAGATCCTTCACGATGTATGTATGCAGGATCTTCATGTGATCTTTGCCATTGACAGGGCAGGATTTGTCGGAGCAGATGGTGAAACACATCATGGATGCTTTGATTTATCCTATCTGTCCATGATTCCCAATATGACAGTTATGGCTCCCAAGAATGGAAAAGAGCTTGAGGAGATGTTGAAATTTGCAGTAGAAGAGCTGGATGGTCCCTGTGCGATCCGATATCCGAAAGGATCGGCATGTACCGATATGGAAGAATGTCATGAGCCACTTAAGAAGGGAAGAAGTGAAGTGATCACTCCAGGCAGTGAGATTGCAGTTCTCGGGGTTGGCAGCATGGTTTCTGTCTGTCAGAAGGTCTGTGAAGAGATAAGAGATCACAAAATAGCAGGAGCTACGTTTGTCAATGTCCGTTTTGTAAAGCCTCTGGATACAGAGCTTCTTGATCGGCTTTCGCAGAACCACAGTCTTTTGGTCACTGTGGAGGAGAATGTAAAAAGCGGTGGGTTCGGAGAACATGTATCTGCTTATATGGAAGCCTGTCATCCGGAAGTAAGAGTTCTTCCACTGGCAATACCGGATCATTTTATTGAGCATGGAACGGTGGACCGTCAGCGAATGAAAATAGGTTTAAATGTACAGGGAATCCTGGATGCGGTAGAACAGAGCTGGGAAAATCTTGTGAATAACAGAAAATAAAGGACATAGCCTTTGCAGAAGAATACGAAGCTGTGAGGCATTTTACAGCCCGGCACATAAAGAGCCGGGCTGTTGGAGGATAATATGAAAAAAAGACTGGATATCATGATGGTGGAACAGGGACTTGCACCGTCACGCGAAAAAGCAAAAGCGTATATCATGGCCGGGGAAGTATATGTCAACGGTCAGAAGGAAGACAAGGCTGGCTCCATGTTTGCTGAGACTGTCAAGCTGGAGGTAAGAGGAAAGACTCTTCCTTATGTCAGCAGAGGCGGACTGAAGCTGGAAAAAGCCATGAAAAATTTTGGCGTGACACTGAAGGATAAGGTGTGCATGGATGTAGGCGCATCCACCGGTGGTTTCACAGATTGTATGCTTCAGAACGGAGCGGTCAAAGTCTATTCCATTGATGTGGGATATGGACAGCTGGACTGGAAACTCAGGAATGATCCAAGAGTTGTATGCATGGAAAAAACAAATATCCGCTATGTGGTACCGGAAGATCTGGAAGGTCCGGCAGCATTTTCTTCGATCGATGTTTCTTTTATCTCCCTTACAAAAGTGCTTCTTCCTGTAAGAAACCTTCTCACAGAGGACGGAGAGATCGTATGTCTCATCAAACCTCAGTTTGAGGCCGGCAGAGAAAAAGTCGGAAAAAAAGGCGTTGTCCGTGATCCGAAGGTCCATGAAGAAGTCATTGAGAAAGTCAGAGATTATGCCATGAGCATTTTTATGGAGCCCTGTCATCTTTCCTTTTCTCCCATCAAGGGACCTGAAGGAAATATTGAATATCTCCTTCATCTGAAAAAACATCCGGAAGGAACAGAAGTACCTGTGAGTCTTGACGTATCCGTAGAGGATGTGGTAAAGGAAGCCCACGGACAGCTGGACTGATGTTTGGAAAGGACTGAAGCAATATGGACAGATTTTATATAATTCCAAACAGTGCCAAGGATCCGGAACTGACATTTTCTAATAGGATCATTGCCTATCTGGAGAAGCATGGTGCCAGGTGTCATGTGCAGAAGATCACCGAAAAAATGGAAGGACCGTATCATTATACGGACCCGGATGGGATTCCGCAGGATACACAGTGCATTATTGTACTGGGTGGAGATGGAACACTTCTGCAGGCTGCAAGGGATGTGGTGCATCTGGATATCCCTCTTCTTGGAATCAATCTGGGAACTCTGGGATTTCTTGCCGAGGTGGATAAAAATTCCGTGTATCCGGCTCTGGATCGGCTTCTGTCAGATGACTATGAGCTGGAAGATCGTATGATGCTGGAAGGAAAGATCTATCGTGGAGAAGAACTTATTGGAAAAGATATCGCATTAAATGACATTGTGATCGGAAGAGAAGGACATCTCCGTGTGATCCGTTTCAAGAATTATGTTAATGATGCATATATGAATTCATACAATGCAGATGGTATCATCATTTCCACTCCGACCGGTTCTACCGGATATAGTCTGTCAGCGGGAGGTCCCGTGGTTTCTCCCAGTGCCAGTATGATGATCATGACCCCCATCGCTCCCCATACCATGAACACCCGAAGTATCATTCTTTCCGGGGAAGAGGCAGTTACAGTAGAGATCGGTGAGGGAAGACATAATACCATTGAGAAAGCGGTGGCCTCTTTCGACGGGGATACCCAGATATCCATGGTCACCGGTGACCGGATCGTGATCCGGAAAGCCACAGTCAGGACAAAAATCCTCAAGCTGAACCATCTGAGCTTTGTGGAGGTTCTGAGACAGAAAATGAGTAACAGCTGATGCAGGAGGTTCAATTTTGAAAGTAGCAAGACATGAAAAAATTATCGAACTGATCCGTCAGTACGAGATCGATACACAGGAAGAACTTGCAGCAAGACTGAATGAGGCCGGTTTTAAGGTTACGCAGGCTACCGTATCCAGAGATATCCGTGCTCTGAAAATGACAAAGGTTGCAGGCAGCAACGGAAAGTCCAGATATGCGATCCTGGAAGAACATACACCGGATGTGTTAAGTGATAAATATTCCAGAGTTTTGAAAGATGCAGTGATCGCTATGAACATCGGACAGAATATCGTAGTGGTAAAAACAATTCCGGGAATGGCCATGGCGGCAGCAGCAGCTCTTGATGCCATGAAATGGCCGGAAATCCTGGGATGTATTGCCGGAGATGATACCATTATGTGTGTGGTGAAAACCTCTGAACAGGCACCGGGTGTAGTTCAGAAGCTTGGCGGGATCTTATCCAGAGGAAAATAAAATGACAGAATATGTAAATGCTTTATACCAGAAAGGAAATCAATGTTAGTACATCTGCATGTAAAAAATCTTGCACTGATAGAGGAATCAGAGGTGGAATTCGGACCAGGCTTAAATATCTTAACTGGTGAGACCGGAGCCGGAAAATCCATTCTGTTAGGATCCATACAGCTTATCCTGGGTGGAAAAACTTCCAGAAGCATGATTCGTGAAAATGCTTCCTATGCCCTGGTAGAGTTGCTGTTTCAGGTTGAAAACACGAAAGCCAGAGAGTCCCTTGCGGCGCTTGACATCTATCCGGAAGACGGACAGGTGCTGATGTCCCGCAAGATCATGGACGGCAGAAGTATCAACAAGATCAACGGAGAGACAAGTACTGTCAGCCAGATGAAAGCAGCAGCAGCCTGTCTTCTGGACATTCACGGACAGCATGAGCATCAGTCACTTCTTTATGGAGACCGCCAGCTGGCTATTTTGGATGTATATGGAAAGGAACAGATCCTTCCTGCCAGGGAGAAGGTCCGGAAAGCTTATCAGGAGTATCGGGACTGTGTGGATCAGCTGAAAGCACTGGATATGGATGAGGAACAGCGCAACCGTGAAAAAGCCTTTCTGGAATTTGAGATCAATGAGATCGAGGAGGCAGCTCTTATTCCGGGAGAGGACGAAACACTGGAGGATCGCTACCGGAAGCTGAGCAATGCCAGAAGGATCATGGAAACAGCACAAATGGTTCGTGGGATGACCGGATATGAACAGGGCGCCGCAGATATGACCGGAAATGCCCTGAAAGAGTTTTCAAGAATTGCAGATTACGATAAGGATCTTGCACCTTTACAGGAAGCTCTTATGGAAATCGATTCACTTCTCAGTGACTTCTGCCGTGATCTGTCCTCTTATATGGATAGTTTGACTTTTGACGAAGAAACTTTTTTTGAAACAGAAAAAAGACTGGATCTGATCAATAGTCTGAAGGCAAAGTATGGACAGACGATCCATGAAATTTTGTCTTATCAGAAGGAACAGCAGGAAAAATTAGAAAAACTTCAAAGATTCGAAGAAAATTTCCGGTTACTGAAAGAAAAACTTATGCAGGCAGAAAAGATTCTTGAGGAAGCTTCGCATGAACTTTCAGAGATCCGGAAAAAATACAGTAAACAGCTGGATGAAAAGATTATCGAAGGATTGAAGGAACTGAATTTTGAGGATGTGGATTTTTCTATCCGTTTTGACCGCAGAAAAAATTATACAGATAATGGTTATGATGCGGTGGAATATGAGATTTCCACAAATCCAGGTGAGAGTAGAAAACCGCTGGGACAGATTGTATCCGGTGGTGAGCTTTCCAGGATCATGCTTGCCATCAAAGCGATCCTTGCAGATAAAGATCAGATCGATACACTGATCTTTGATGAGATCGATACAGGGATCAGTGGGCGTACTGCACAGAAGGTCTCTGAAAAAATGGCAGTGATCGGACAGCACAGGCAGGTGCTTTGTATCACACATCTTCCACAGATCGCAGCAATGGCAGATACCCATTTTGAGATTGAGAAACATGTAGAAGGAACAGAAACCATCACCCAGATCCATCCTCTGGAAGGAGAGGAATCTGTTCGTGAGCTTGCCAGACTTCTGGGCGGTGCCCAGATCACGCCGGCTGTTCTTGGAAATGCAAGAGAGATGAAGGAATTGGCACAGCAACAAAAAAATACAAGACTGAAATAATTTATACGTTACATACTAAGAGAGGACGGCCGAAAGGTCGGTCCTCTTTTTTAACCGAATCAAGTCAGTCCCCTGCTTCAGTTGCGAAAAGCAATAAGCAGTGGGTGGGGATTTGCTTGTATCAGAAAATTACAAAGGATGTGACGTAAGATGAACAGAAAAAGAAAATACCGATGTTGGCTCCTTGTATTTCTTGCGCTGGATCTGATTCTGATGGGATGGCTGGGCTACCGGCTTCTGGACAGAAAAATCCCGGATCAGATTCTGGTGGATCATGAGGACAGCCGGGAAGTAGCCAATCTTCTTAAACGCCCTTTTATCAGCTTTGATGATGCGATCACCGTTTCAGGAAAAGACAGCTATAAGTTGCACTGCAGACTCTTGGGAGTGATCCCTTTTAAGGATGTGAAGGTAAAAAATATAACTGCAAAAGAAGTATATGCAAGCGGAGATGCAGTAGGTATTTATATGCAGACGAAAGGAGTTCTGATCATTGATACAGGCGAGATCCTTTCGGAAAGTGGTGAGATGGAAGAACCGGCCCGGGACATTGTAAAGCCGGGAGATTATATTGTGGCTTTTGATCAGAACCGGATCCAGTGCAAGCAGGATCTTCTGGAGGATCTTGCAGATCTTTGCGGAGAATCTGTAACATTGAAGGTCCGCCGGGGAAAAGAGACGATTCCCCTGTCCCTGACGCCGGTGAAAGATGAGAAAGGAAACTATAAGCTTGGCATCTGGGTGAGGGACGATACACAGGGAATCGGAACCCTGACTTATGTGGACGAAAATGGAGGGTTCGGTGCTCTTGGTCACGGGATCAGCGATGTGGATACCGGCGAACTTTTAAGTATCGCAGATGGAAATCTTTACAACGCCCAGATTCTGGGGATCCAGAAAGGAGAAAAAGGAAATCCTGGAGAACTATCTGGTCTGATCCGATACGAAGCTGACAATATCCTGGGTGAGATTTCCGAAAACAGTAAAAACGGCATTTTTGGAACTGTGGATGCTGATCAGGTGAAAAATCTGGATCTGAAGAAGATTCCTGTGGGTTACAAACAGGATCTGAAAATTGGACCCGCATCTGTTCTCTGCTGCACAGACGGCGAAGTAAAAGAATATGCCGCGGAGATCACCAGGATCGATATGAACCATGAGGATTCTAATAAGAGCTTCGTGATCCAGATCACAGATAAAGAACTCCTGGAAAAAACAGGTGGGATCGTTCAGGGAATGTCTGGAAGTCCTGTGCTTCAGAACGGAAAACTCTTTGGTGCCGTGACTCATGTATTTGTGCAGGATTCTACCGGCGGATATGGGATTTTTATTGAAAATATGACAGGCAATGCATAATCTGCAGTTGAGGAAAGAGGCACAAAAACATGGAAAAAGTCCGGGAAAAGTGCCTCTTTTTTATATGGGGAAAAATGCCGGATACAGATTGAAATACCTACATTTTGGTGAATTTTGTGATATATAAGAGAAAAAATGTCGAAAAATATCGTACGAAAGTGTGATAAAATAACTACTTTTATCTTGATTTTACTACAGGATTTCCACTATAATAATTTTGTCGCCAGCAAGGGGAAAGCGCAGGCAGCTAACAGTGTCGGTTACTGCCGTGGTGACAGGGGGTATGTCTGGAAACCCAAGGAGATAGAAGTTAGGAGGGTCCTCATGGACAAATTAAATGTTGCAATTGCTGATGATAACGCGAAAATGACAGACATGCTCGGTCAGATGATCGAAGAAGATAAAGACCTTGAACTGGTCGGAAAAGCACACAACGGAGAAGAAATCTGTAACATAATCAAAGATAAGGAGCCGGATGTGGTGATTCTCGACATCATTATGCCGAAGATGGACGGCCTTTCCGTTATGGAGAAATTTTCCCATAACGCAAATGTCAAAAAAGTTCCAGTGTTTATCGTATTATCTGCAATTGGACAGGAGAGGATTACAGAGGATGCATTCAGTCTTGGAGCAGACTATTATGTTTTGAAGCCTTTTGACAACACCACACTTTTAAACCGGATCAAACATATTCGGAAGATTGGGGACAGAAGAGTGCGGGAGATTGCAAGGCCAGGTATCACAGAAACCAAAAAGCCTCAGCCGGAGAGGAATCTGGAAACCGATGTGACGAATATCATTCATGAGATCGGAGTTCCGGCACACATCAAGGGGTATCAGTATTTAAGGGATGCGATCATTTTGTCTGTCAATGACATGGAAATGCTCAATTCCATTACTAAGGTATTATATCCAACCATTGCGAAACGCCATCAGACAACACCGAGCAGAGTGGAGCGGGCGATCCGACATGCGATCGAGGTGGCATGGAGCCGGGGAAAGATGGATACCATTGATGAATTGTTTGGATATACTGTAAGCACCGGAAAAGGGAAACCCACGAATTCTGAATTTATAGCACTGATCGCAGATAAAATCAGACTAGAATATAAAAATCGGTCTTTAAATTAGATGAATTTTGGAGTATAATCATAAATAAAAACGGGTGTACCCAGGGAGGGGAATACAGATGAAAAAAATTCTGTTTGCTACATCAGAAGCAGTACCTTTTATCAAAACAGGAGGACTCGCTGATGTTGCCGGCTCACTGCCTAAGTGCTTTGACAAAAAATATTTTGATATACGCGTGATCTTGCCGAAATATGCCTGCATGAAACAGGAATGGAAAGACAAAATGGAGTATGTGACCCATTTTTATATGGATCTGGGATTTAAGAACTGCTATGTAGGCATTATGCAGATGCAGTATGACGGGATCCAGTTTTACTTCATTGACAATGAATATTATTTCAGCGGTCCGAAACCATATGACAGTGCACCATGGGATCTTGAGAAATTTGCTTTCTTTTCCAAAGCTGTGTTATCGGTTCTTCCGGTGATCGGATTCAGACCGGATATCATCCATTGTCATGACTGGCAGACAGGACTTGTTCCGGTTTACCTTCACGATTCTTTCCAGGAGAATGAATTCTTCCGTGGAATCAAGACTGTTATGACAATACATAACCTGAAATTTCAGGGTGTATGGGATGTTAAGACTGTTAAGGATATCACAGGCCTTTCCGATTACTACTTTGCGCCGGATAAACTGGAAGCATACAAGGACGCAAACTTCCTGAAGGGCGGTATGGTATTTGCAGATGCCATTACCACAGTAAGTAATACCTATGCAGAAGAGATCAAGACACCGTTTTATGGTGAGAAGCTGGACGGACTTCTCAATGCGAGAGCCAACAGCCTGCGTGGTATTGTAAATGGTATTGATTACAATGAATTCAATCCGGAGACAGATCCGAATATCACCAAGAATTACAATGCAAAGAACTTCCGCAAGGAGAAGATCAAGAACAAGATCCAGCTTCAGAAAGATCTTGGACTTGAGCAGGATCCGAAAGCTATGATGATCGGTATTGTATCCCGCCTGACAGATCAGAAGGGATTTGATCTGATCGCTTATATCATGGACGAACTGTGTCAGGATGCGGTTCAGATCGTTGCTCTTGGTACCGGTGAGGAACGTTATGAGAATATGTTCCGTCATTTTGACTGGAAGTATCATGGCAAGGTATCTGCACAGATCTACTATGATGAGGCAATGTCTCACAGAATTTATGCAGCATCTGACGCATTTCTGATGCCGTCACTGTTTGAGCCATGTGGCTTAAGCCAGCTGATGAGCCTTCGTTATGGAACTCTTCCGATCGTCAGAGAGACCGGTGGTCTGAAGGATACAGTTGTCCCGTACAATGAATTCGAGGGAACCGGAACAGGATTCTCCTTCGTAAATTATAATGCACATGAAATGCTTGCTACGATCCGTTATGCAGAGAGTGTATATTATGACAAGAAACGTGAATGGAATAAAATGGTAGATCGCGCGATGGCTGCAGATTTTTCCTGGAACAATTCCGCACGTCAGTATGAGGAAATGTACAATTGGTTAATTGGTGAGTAAGGATTCACCGAAGCGGTTCTCGCAATAAAAAGGCGCAGACGACAGATAATATGTCGTTTGCGCTTTTTTATTGCGGGAATATACATGGATGTTATTGTATGTCTGCAAAAAAAATATGAAGATGTTTGTTTATCAAACAGGAATTGTGCTAAAATGAGAAAAAATATAAATGTTAATGATAAATAACTTTTGAATTGGTATTATTTATATGAAACTTATCAGATTAATCAGTTATTGTCAAATAACTTAAATTGTGTTACATTTATATTAGTACATCGTTTTTGAAATAACTATACCATTCACTTGTCTGTGAATCCGATTGATATAGTTATTTACGAAACGATGTAACAGTGGATAATACAGATATATGTATTGACCATGTAAATTGTACTTAAGATGAGGTGACAATATGACACTGGACAAATTAAAGACTGGAGAATGTGGCAGAATCATCAGTGTTCGTGGCGAGGGGGAGCTGAGACATCATCTTCTGGATATGGGGCTTACACCGGGGACAGAAGTGTCTCTTCGTAAAACAGCTCCTATGGGAGATCCGGTACAGCTTGTGCTGCGCGGATATGAGCTGACATTGCGGCTGGCGGAAGCTGCAAAGATTGAGATCGTATCGATCGAATCCATGACGGAAACGAAGAAAGAAAATGAACGGCATCAGCCGATTGCTCATCCTGGTGTGGGAGAACTTGGAAAGGCTCGAGATTATCGTAAGAACCGGATCGGTGATACGATTCCCAAAGGGGAACCGATCACGTTTGCACTGGCAGGTAATCAGAACTGTGGAAAGACAACTCTTTTTAATCAGCTGACAGGTTCCAATCAGCATGTTGGTAACTTTCCGGGTGTAACTGTTGACAAGAAAGAAGGAAGCATCCGGAGGCATCCGGAGGCAACGGTAACGGATCTTCCTGGAATCTATTCACTTTCCCCGTATTCCAGCGAGGAAATCGTAACAAGAGATTTTCTGCTGAATGAGAAGCCGACAGGAATCATTAATATTGTAGATGCTTCCAATATTGAGAGAAATCTTTATCTTACCATGCAGCTGATGGAGCTTGGAATCCCAATGGTGCTGGCCTTAAATATGATGGATGAGGTAAGGGCAAATGGAGGCTCTGTTCGGATCAATGAACTGGAGGAGATTTTAGGAATTCCGGTTGTACCTATTTCAGCAGCGAAGAATGAAGGAATTGATGAGCTGATCGATCATGCAGTCCATGTTGCAAGATACAGAGAAGCACCGGGAAGAATTGATTTCTGTACTGACAATCAGTCACCGAAGGATCCGGTAGGCGCACTTCACAGATGTATCCATGCAGCCGTTCATCTGATCGAACCCTATGCAAAAAAAGCAGGACTTCCTGTACGTTTTACAGCTACGAAGATCGTAGAGAAAGATTCTCTGATCGAAAAACGTCTGGCTTTGCCTGAAGGTGAAAAAAAGGTTCTTGATGGGCTGGTACATGTTATGGAGAAGGATGGCGGTCTGGACCGTGAGGCAGCTCTTGCGAACATGCGCTTCAATTTTATTGAAAAGCTTTGTGAGAAAACTGTGGTAAAACCGGCAGAAAGCCGTGAACATAAACGAAGTGTCGCCATAGATCGTATCCTTACCGGAAAATATACAGCAATTCCCTGTTTTGTAGGAATTATGGCAATTGTATTTGTGATGACGTTCAATTATCTGGGAGCCTGGCTTTCAGACGGAATGACTATGGTCGTGAACTGGGTAATTGCACTTATTGGCAGGGGACTGGAGTCAGCGGGTGTCAGCTCAGTACTGCAGTCACTGGTTGTGGATGGAATTTTAAGCGGTATCGGAAGCGTGATCGGATTTCTTCCTACGATCGTTACTTTGTTTTTCTTCCTGTCAATCCTGGAAGATACCGGATATATGGCTCGTGTAGCCTTTGTTATGGACAAGCTCCTTCGAAAGATCGGACTTTCCGGAAGAAGCTTTGTGCCGATGCTGATCGGATTCGGCTGTTCGGTGCCGGCCATTATGGCAACCAGAACATTATCCAGTGAACGTGACCGGAAAATGACGATCCTGCTTACTCCGTTTATGAGCTGCAGTGCCAAGCTTCCAATCTACGGACTTCTCACCAGTGCATTTTTCCCGAAGCAGTGGAGAGGAGTTGTGATGATCAGCCTTTATTTTGCAGGAATTCTCTGCGGGATCCTGTATGCGCTGATCCTGAAAAAGACGAAATATAAGGGAGAGCCGGTTCCGTTTGTCATGGAGCTTCCCAATTACCGACTTCCTTCTGCAAAAAGTGTAGGACAGCTGATCTGGGAAAAGGCGAAGGACTTTATCCAGAAAGCGTTTACAATTATTTTTGCGGCAACGCTGATCGTGTGGTTCCTGCAGAACTTTGATGCAGGTCTTAACCTTGTTACCAGCACAGATCAGAGCCTTCTGGCAAGGATCGGAAGCATCGTGGCACCACTTTTTGCTCCGCTGGGCTTTGGTGACTGGAGAGTATCCACCGCATTGATCACGGGCTTTATGGCAAAAGAGAGCGTTGTGTCTACGCTGACAGTCCTTCTGGGCGGAAATACGGCATTGCTTCAGACTTTATTTACACCGTTTACTGCTTACGTATTTTTGATCTTTACCTTGCTCTATACACCCTGTGTTGCAGCTATTGCAACTGTGCGTCGGGAGATGGGAACTGTAAGAGCTGCCGCTGGTATTGTAGCAGTACAGTGTGCCACTGCATGGATCGTTGCGTTTGCGGTACACGGTGTGGGAATGATGCTTGGATTATAGAAAAAATACCTTACATATGGCTTTTCACAAACTGCAGAAAACATTCTGCAGAGGCTGTGAGAGCCATATTTTTTTTATGGGCAATTCCAACAGATAGCTTTTCTAGTCCATTAACCGGGACAGCAACAAGCGAAGGCTGACGAAAGAACTGAAAGCTGCTTTCTGTAAGAAGGCTGATCCCTTCGCCAATTTCCACTGCGCTGACAATAGATTCTGCGCGGGCAGTACGCAGAAGCTGAGGGTGGATCCCTGCATTATGAAAACTTTGCATACAGAAACGGTAAATGGAGGTGTGCGGAGGCATCAGGATAAAAGATTCTTTTTTCAGTTCGGAAAGAGAGACCGATTTTTTGGACGCAGAGGGATGCGCTTCAGGAAAAACAGCAACCAGACGATCTTCTGTGAGAGCATGAAAAGTATAAAGCTCCGGGTCTATCATGTGTTTTCGTACAAAGATCAGATTAAAAAAGTCTTTTTCAAGACCGGAAAGAAGTTCTTCGTCTTCTACCTCCTTCAGAGAAAAAGAAAGCTCCGGGTGTGTATCACAAAAACTGTGTATCACAGAAGTAAGATGGTACTGAGAAAGAAAAGGAAGTGTTCCAATATGAAGTGCCTGGAGCTTACTGTCCTTAAAATGGTACACTGCTTCCAGAGAACGATGATACTGTCTGGAAATCTTAAGTGCTTCTTTGTAAAAAAACTCTCCTTCAGGAGTAAGCACAGCAGTACGCTTGCTGCGGTCCCATAAGGTAAGCTCCAGTTCTTTTTCCAGTTTCATGATCTGCTTGGAAAGGGAGGACTGGGAGATATGCATAGCTTCTGCAGCATCAAAAAAAGTCCGGGATTGAGCTGCACAGATAAAATAGTCGATCTGTTCAAGAGTCATGGTAACACCTGCCTTTTAGAAAATAGTGACGAATCATTCCATATTGGAAACAATTATATCATAGAAAGAATTGATTCACCATGTAAAAAAGAGATAAAATAACATAAGAAAATAAAGATGTTACTGAGAACGGAGTGAACAGTAATATAAAGATAACGCAGGAGGTTTTTTATGGCAGAAAAAGTAAGAGATCTGAGAAGTGCTCTGGCACTTCTGGAGCAGATGCCAGATCAGCTGATTGAAACAGAGGTGGAAGTTGATCCGATGGCAGAGCTTGCAGGGGTATATCGTTATGTAGGAGCCGGTGGAACGGTGAAGCGTCCCACAAAGGAAGGACCTGCCATGATCTTTAATCGTATAAAAGGACACCCGGATGCAAGGGTAGCTATCGGTCTTCTGGCAAGCAGAAAAAGAGTTGCTGCTTTACTTGACACTCAGCCGGAAAATCTTGGAAAGATGCTCTGCAAAAGCGTGGAGAATCCAATTCCACCGGTCGATCTTGAAGGCGATGCACCGTGTCAGCAGGTGGTGCATAAGGCAGCAGATCCGGATTTTGACCTCTATAAGCTGGTTCCTGCGCCAACGAACACACCGGATGATGCGGGCCCGTATATCACACTTGGCATGTGCTACGCCACACACCCGGATACTGGAGTTCACGATGTGACCATTCACCGTCTCTGCATTCAGGGAAAAGATGAGCTTTCCATTTTCTTTACACCTGGTGCCAGACATATCGGAGCAATGGCAGAGCGTGCTGAGGAGCTGGGACAAAGGCTGCCGATTTCTATCAGTATCGGAGTTGATCCTGCTATTGAGATCGGTTCCTGTTTTGAGCCGCCTACAACACCACTGGGGTATGATGAGCTGTCTGTAGCCGGTGCACTGCGCAAAGAGCCGGTGGAACTCTGTAAATGTTTAACCGTTAACGAGCGTGCCATCGCCAATGCGGAATACGTGATCGAGGGAGAAGTGATCCCGGGTGTGCGTGTAAAGGAAGATCAGAACAGCAATACCGGATACGCCATGCCGGAGTTTCCGGGATATACAGGGCCTGCAAGTGATCAGTGCTGGCTGATCAAGGTTACAGCAGTGACACATCGTGAAAATCCGATCATGCAGACCTGTATCGGGCCAAGTGAGGAGCACGTATCCATGGCGGGAATCCCTACAGAGGCCAGCATCTATGGCATGGTGGAAAAAGCAATGCCTGGAAGGCTTCAGAACGTATACTGCAGCAGTGCCGGAGGTGGAAAGTATATGGCTGTCCTTCAGTTTAAAAAGCTTTCTCAAAGTGATGAGGGAAGACAGCGTCAGGCTGCACTTCTTGCATTTTCCGCCTTTAGTGAGCTGAAAAATGTATTTCTGGTAGATGAAGATGTGGACTGCTTTGATATGAATGATGTACTTTGGGCGATGAATACGAGATTCCAGGGGGATGTGGATGTGATCACCATTCCGGGTGTCCGTTGTCATCCTCTTGATCCGTCCAATGATCCTGCATTTTCTCCAAGTATCCGTGATCATGGAATTGCATGCAAGACTATTTTTGACTGTACGGTGTCTTATGATCTGAAGGAAGATTTTCACAGAGCCCGTTTTATGGAACTGGATCCGGAGAAATGGCTGAAAAAATGAAAAAGAGAATTATAGTTGGTGCGACAGGTGCAAGCGGCCTGCCGCTCCTTGTAAAATGTCTGGAGATCATCCGGGAGAATCCGGATTTTGAGTCTTATCTGATCATGAGTTCCAGTGCAGAGATGACTCTTCGCCAGGAGACGGAGCTGGAACCGGAGGATGTGAAACGATTGGCAGATCATGTATGTGCACCGGGAGAGATCGGGGCAAAACCGGCCAGTGGTTCTTTCAAAACAGAGGGGATGCTGATCGTGCCCTGCAGCATGAAGACGATCGCGGGGATCCACAGTGGCTATGCGGATAATCTTATTCTGCGTGCGGCAGATGTGACGGTCAAGGAACAGAGAACACTGGTGCTGGCAGCCAGAGAAACACCGTTAAGCGGGATTCATCTCCGAAATCTTTATGAGCTATCCATGCTTCCGGGAGTACGGATCATTCCGCCGATGCTGACGTTTTATCATAAACCGGAGAGCATTGATGATATGGTGTATCATATTGCGGCAAAGCTTTTGGAACCGTTTGGGATCGAAGCAAAGGAGTATCGCAGATGGAATGGATTGTAAAAGAGTGTGTGGAGACTGCAGGCTGTAAGCTGGAGGTCAGTGCTGCATTTGTCGGAGAGGATGTGCTTATCTGTCTGAAAGGCGGAGAGAGACCTCATCTGGGATGTGTGGTGCAGACGGAACCGAGAGTGTCTCTGACAGGGGATGGTTCTGTGAGTGCGACTTCTTCAGTTTTGAATTTTCCGGGACATAAGGACGAGGTGATCTGCCGGTGGATGGCGGAGAAGGTTTCGAAAGAGCTGGGAAAGAGAGTGGTTTGCACCGGGGGATTTCATAAGGATGGTATTTCGGAGAAAGAGATCCGGGAGGTACAGGGAAGTGTTGTGCGTCTGACGGAGATGGTGATAGAAGGACTGCAGCGGTAGTTGAGTAACGAACGGCTGGAACCTGCTAAAGTTATTTTCCAAAAGTCCGAGACTTTCTTCGCTCAAACAGCGAATTTTTGAAAAATAACGCAGATTCCAGCCGTCTAAAATGTTTCTGTATTCTATTTATTTTCAAATATATTCTCGCGGGTAATATTCTTAGCCCACTTCCCACTAAGATACCTTTTGATCACCCATGGCCACTTCACAAATTCATCCGTACAGAGCAGAAAATACACCCACATAACCGGCAGCTTCAGTACAAAAGCAGCGAAGAATCCAAGGGGTACTGCATATACCCACATATCAATGGTATCACAGATCAGACCAAACTTTGTATCACCACCTGCCCGGAACACACCGGCGATCAGGGTTGTATTTACGGCAGACCCCATAATATAATAGCTGTTGATCAGAAGCATATATTTCAGATAATGCATGGCAGTGGGTGTCAGGGACGCAAATCTCATTACGAACGGTGTGATGGCAAGAACGATAAGTCCGCCCAAAAAACCTGCAATAACAGTAAGCTTCAGTGTTTTGGAAGCATAACGCCTGGAACGTTCCAGATCGCCCTGCCCCATAACATTGCCTAGAAGGATACCTCCTGCACTGGCAATACCGAAACAGAAAACAGAGCCGATATTACGGACTACTACAACCAGAGAATTGGCAGCAACCGCATCCGTACCAAGATGCCCCAGGATCACAGAGTACATGGAAAAACCAATACTCCAGGAAATATCATTGCCAAGAGCCGGCAGGGAAAGCCGCACGAAATCACTGAACAGCAGTTTGTTTTTTGTGAACATACATCGGAGATCCAGTCGGACATTTTTGCTGAAAGCAGAAATAATAAAACAGGCAATCAGCTCGATCATTCTGGAAAGTGCAGTAGCAATAGCCACACCGGTAGCACCAAGCTTGGGTGCTCCGAACAATCCGAAGATAAAAGTCGCATTCAAAAGGATATTCAGTCCAAATGCCAGCATATTCATCGCCATGCTGGTAGTTACCCGGCCAATGCTTCGAAGGACAGCCAGATAAACCTCCGTCATACCCCAGCAGATATAGGTGATACCCATAATGCGGATATAGGAAGAACCAATGGCCAGAAGCTCCGGATCGTTGGTGAACAGTCTCATCATCATCTGTGGCATGGTAAATGCAACGAGTGCCACGAGAACAGAGATGATCATGGAAAAACGAAGAGCGATTCCCTCGATGATCTGAATGGCTTTGTAATCTCCCTTTCCATAATACTGGGCACAAAGCAGGGTGGCTCCCGTACCAAGACCGTAATAAACCATAAACAGGACATTGGAATAATTCGCTGCCAGGGATACTGCGGAGATGGATGACTGACCTACAAAGTTCAGCATGATAACATCGGCGGAATTGACCGCTGCACTTAGCAGATTCTGAATGATGATGGGGATGACAAGCTTAACGATCTGTGGATAAAAATCATCCTGCTGTGAAAGTTGATTTCTCATTTCCTCCTCCAAAAAAATACAATTACAATGACGTGAAAAACAGTAAATCACATACATGGTAACTGTGTCAGCTTTCGTAAAAGTGAAAGCAGACATGATTGCACGATAACATAGTTTACAGGCAGTGTCAATCGGCAAACTGCAAAATTGTTTAAACAACTTACGGAAAAATGACGAATACAAAAAATGCATAAAAAATTATATCAGCAGTTGTTGAGATTTCCAATCCATGATAAACTGAATGAAGATATTTTTCAGAGAAAGAGGAGTAAAAAATATGCCAGTTTTTGATTTCAGCGCAGCGCCGGCAGATAAAAAAGAGACAAAAAGCCAGTGCACATATACAACATTTCGTTCTAATGAAACAAAAGCCACACCGGAGAAACCGATGCTGATCCTGGATAACAGCAAAAGAGAGTGGAAACATCATTCCTGCGGATATTTTTCCAATCCTGCGAAGCAGACTGCATTTGAGTTTAAGGAAGAGGACGGTGTTTTTCCGGCAGACATCCTGAAGATCGATTCCCGTTTTACAAGCCTGATCAAATGGCTCGGAGAAAATCATATCAACATCCGTCTTTCAGGACAGAATACAGAGGAAGGATATGCTGTTTACAAAATCCGTGAGATCGCTTTTGGCGGAGGCACCAAGCTTTCTGCTGAGGACGGATTTCTTCAGTTTATGATCGAGCGTCTGTTTGCAAGCAGTGCGCCGGCAGAAGAAAATGAGAACGATGAGGAGGAAGAAGACGGTGACGATATGAAGCTTACCAGTATTCAGAGTATCACCGACTTTATGAACTGTGCCGGAAAGACTATGCCGGATAATATCCGTCTCTGGGCAAGAAGAAATCTGGCAGTTGCCCGTTCTCATGAGGTTTCTCAGGAGGAAAGACGCCATGCCCAGAGAGCACTTTCCATCATGATGAATATTCAGTGGAAGCATAATTATTTTGAGTCTATTGATCCGAAGGAAGCACGTCGTATCCTGGATGAGGAGCTTTATGGAATGGAGCGTGTAAAACAGAGGATCATTGAGACGATCATTCAGATTAATCGTACTCATACACTTCCTGCCTACGGACTGCTTCTTGTAGGACCTGCAGGTACCGGTAAATCTCAGATCGCTTATGCAGTTGCAAGAATCCTGAAAATGCCGTGGACAACCTTGGATATGAGTTCGATCAATGATCCGGAACAGCTTACAGGAAGCTCTCGTGTTTATGCAAATGCCAAGCCTGGAATCATCATGGAGGCTTTTTCCATGGCAGGAGAATCCAATCTGGTATTTATCATCAATGAGCTTGACAAGGCTGCATCAGGTAAAGGAAACGGAAATCCGGCAGATGTGCTTCTGACACTGCTGGATAACCTTGGTTTTACAGATAACTATATGGAATGTATGGTTCCGACAGTTGGTGTCTATCCTATTGCCACAGCCAATGATAAGGCACAGATCAGCGCACCTCTGATGTCACGTTTTGCAGTGATCGATATTCCGGATTACACACCGGAGGAAAAGAAGATCATCTTTTCCAGATTTGCGCTTCCCAAGGTTCTGAAACGTATGAGTCTGAAACAGGAAGAATGTATCGTAACGGATGAGGCGCTGGACGCAGTAATTAAGAAATTTGAAGATACCACAGGAATCCGTGATCTGGAGCAGGCTGCGGAGCATATTGCGGCCAATGCCCTGTATCAGATCGAGGTGGATCATGTGAAGGCTGTAACCTTTACCCCCGAGATGGTACAGGAGCTTCTGGACTGACAAAGGGATCTGTTTTGCAATGATAAAAATGCTTCCGGAGATTTTTTCGGAAGCATTTTTGGCTGAGGGAATGCACCTGTTTATGCCGGGCCTGTCTGATCGTAAAGGAAAATTATAAAAATAATGAAATCAGGGATTGCCTGAGAAAGTGTAAATGTGTATAATGGGATAAAAGAGCGTGCGCGTGAACACAAAGCACACAGGAGAGGTTTTGGAGGGTAAAATATGGCAGTAACATTACAACAGATTGCGGAAGCAGCAGGAGTTTCAAGAGGCACTGTGGACAGGGCACTGAACAACAGAGGCCGTATCCGCCCGGAAGTAGAGGAAAGGATCAAAAGGATCGCCCGGGAGATGGGATATCAGCCCAGCCGTGCCGGTCGTGCCCTTGCCATGGCAAAGAGGAAAATCCGTATCGGTGTGATCCTTCAGTATATGGAGACTCCTTTTATGCAGCAGGTTTTAAATGGGGTCCTGGAAGCAAAAGAAGAAGTGGAGAGCTTTGGCGGAACAGTAAAGATCTATGAGATCGAGGGCGTGGAACCAGAAAAAGTAATGGCTGCAATGGAAGAACTCCGGGAAGAGGGCTTTAATGGAATCGCGCTGACTCCATCAGAAGATCAGCTTTTGAGAGCGAGGATCAATCAGTATCAGGAAGAGTATGGAATTCCGGTAGTTACCTTTAATGCGGATCTGGAAGATACAAAAAGGTTATGCTTTGTGGGACAGGATACCTTTCAGGCCGGTCGTACGGCAGCAGGCCTGATGGGGGAGATGACAGGCGGAAACGGGCAGGTTGCCATAATTTCCGGACAGGTTGCCAATCCTGGTCTGATCAGCAGGCAGAAAGGATTTACGACAGAGATTAAAGAAAGCTTTCCGGGAATCGAGATCGTGGATATAAGGTATTCTTATGATGACGAATGGGTGGCATCCAAGATCGTGGAAGAATTTCTGGAGCTATATCCGGAGCTGACCGGGATCTATATTACGGGTCATGGCGTAAAGGGTGTCTGCCAGACCTTGCAGAAGCTTGGAAAGGATAAAACCATGCATGTGATCGCCAATGATTTCCTGGAAGAAAATCTGAAATGGCTGAAAGAGGGGACGATCAATTTCCTTATCGGTCAGGATGCGGCTGTACAGGGACATTCTCCGGTGATTATTTTGTTCCAGCTTCTCTTTGACAGCAAGGCACCGGAAAAGGAATACCAGTATACAGATATTGTGATCCGGACGAAATATAATATGGGTTAAAAAGGAATTGCTGTTGCGTATAGAACCCATGATCAGAAATATCATATGGCAGAATCCTGTACAGGGAAAGCAGATTCAGGAGGAAAAATGAATTATAAAAATGTAAAGATCGCAGAAGGTGCCAGGATCGCAAAGCAGTCTGTGATCCTTGGAAATGTAACGATCGGCCGTGACAGCTGTGTATTATATTATGCGGTGATCCGCGGGGATGATGCGCCGGTAGTGATCGGAGAAGAAACAAATATCCAGGAAAACTGTACCATTCATGTGAGCCACAACATGCCGGTCCATATCGGAAACAACGTTACTGTGGGACATAATGCGGTGATCCATGGATGTACCATCGGAGACCGGACATTGATCGGAATGGGAGCCGTGATCCTGGATGGTGCAAAGATCGGAAACGACTGTATCATAGGAGCCGGCAGTCTTGTGACTAAAAATGCGGTGATCCCGGATGGTTCTCTGGTAATGGGAAGTCCGGCCAGGATCAAACGAAATCTTACCTGGGAAGAGAAGCTTGGTATCGTGGAAAACAGCAAAGAATATCTTGCTGTGTCCGAAGAGATGAAAGCACAGGATGTATTATAAAAAAGTGAAGAAGACATTTGTAAACGGACAGCTCCGACTGCTTTGTAATATGAGAAGCAGTCGGAGCTGTAACTTTGTTATATAAAATGCTTATATTTATCGTTTTTTTATTTATCGATCACTTCCACCGGTGTGTCATCCCGTGCATCCAGATCGTTGATATATTTTTTGGTCTCTTTTACGATCACATTGGAAAGCAGTAGTACTGCGATCAGGTTTGGAATAGCCATCAGTGCATTCAGGATATCCGCTACGGTCCATACCAGGTTCAGAGAAATAACAGGGGAGATGGCAGCTACCGCAATATACAGCACACGATAGGGGATGAGTCCCTTTTTGCCGGAGAAATACTCCACGCACCGCTCGCCATAATATGCCCATCCAAGGACTGTAGAATATGCGAAGGAAATGATACCCACTACAAGGATCACAGGACCAAGAACCGGGATCTGCTGAAAAGCCAGTGTAGTAAGAACACCGCCATCAGTGATATTTCCCATGTCGATCGAAGGATTTTTCATAATACTGGTTACCAGAACAAGACCGGTCATCAGACATACCACAACGGTATCCCAGAATGTACCGGTGCTGGAAACGAGAGCCTGACGAACCGGATTTCTTGTCTGTGCGGCAGCAGCGGCGATGGGGGCAGAACCCATACCGGATTCATTGGAAAAAAGTCCTCTTGCGATTCCATACTGCATGGCCATCATGATACCACGTCCTACAAGACCTCCTGCAGCAGCACCAGGGGTAAAAGCAAATTTGCAGATGGTTTTTACTGCGGGAATGATAAAATCGAAATTGATCCCCAGGATGATGATACATCCGATCACATAGAAAAATGCCATAAACGGAACAAGACGTTCACATACATTGGCGATGGATTTGATCCCGCCGAAAATAACAAGGGCAGTAAGAACTGCCACAGCAATGCCGATCGCTGCCGGCGAAATATGAAGGTTCTCATTACATACCGTTGCAATGGCATTGACCTGGGTAGCACATCCGATTCCAAAGGAAGCAAAGCCACCGAAAAAGGCAAAGATCAGACCAAGCCAGCGCATATTTAATCCGCGCTCTAGGGCATACATAGCACCACCCTGCATACGGCCGTCTTTGGTTTTGACGCGGTATTTTACAGCGATGAGAGACTCACTGTATTTGGTGGCGATTCCGAAGACACCGGTAAGCCAGCACCAGAGGACTGCACCGGGACCGCCAAGAGCAATGGCAGTACCGACACCGATGATATTTCCGGTTCCAATAGTGGAAGCAAGGGCTGTTGTCAGGGCGCCAAACTGGCTTACTTCACCTTCCGCATTGGTATCTTTGGTGACAGACAGGCGAATGGCGGTACCAATCTTACGCTGGATCACACCGGTACGGATGGTCATGAAAATATGGGTGCCCAGAAGTAAAATGATCATCCACCAGCCCCACACCAGACTGTCGATCTGGTTTATCACACTTCCGATTGCATTCATCATAGAAATCTCCTCCCTTTCTCAAAGCGAAATATCCGCAGGACTGCAGAAATAACACAAAGGCGTACAGACACAGGAAATATGTGCTGTACGCCCTTGTACGTTACGCTCTTAAGTTTTGATTATTGTGTCAATTATACAGGAATATTCAGAATAATGCAATAAAAATATTCCCTCTGAACAGAAGATTTTTTGCTTCAATATATGTTGATCAAAACACTACAGGACCTTCTTCGCAGTACATATAAAATCCCGGGCGTACTGTGGGAGATAGGTACCTCTTCGGTATGCAATTGTCAGTGTGCTGAAGACGCCATCTTCACCAATGGAAAAACAGGCTGGTTTTACAGGGAGGTCCATATTTTGAACATAGGTTTCCGGGGTGAAACACATACCAAGTCCTTGCATGCAGAGTTTGACACAGGTTTCTGTGTTGCGGCTCTGTATTGGCACATAAGGCTTGATATGGGCAGCTTTCAATGCTTCCAGCGAAAGCTGTCCGGTAGTCTGTTCCGGAAAATGCAGGATAAAAGGCTCTTCTGCCAGAAGTGAGAGATCAAGCTTCGGGTATATGCCGTGAGTGGATACACTGCCGGCAGCAGCCAATGGGTGCTCCGGAGGCATGATCAGAAGGATTTCTTCTTTTTTCAGCAGTTCGTATTCCAGCTTGGGGTGTTTATGTACTTCATTGAAAATGCCAAAATCAAGCTGATCATTGAGCAGAAGTTTTTCCTGGATAGAATATGCCTCTTCCAGGATATTGACCTTTACTTTAGGATATTTTTGAAAAAAAGAGGTCATGATCTGAGGAACCATACAGGTACTCCTCATCAGTGGGAAAGCAACGTTCAGTTCTCCTTCATTATTTTCTGTAAGATCTTTCAGCTCTTTTTCCCAGTCCTGTTGTATCTGCAGGATCTTTCGGGTATACTCCATATATTTGCGGCCCGCAAAGGTAGGTGTATAGCTGTTTCCGCTGCGGCTGAACAGCTTGGTCCCCATTTCTCGTTCCAGTTTCTGGAGATGCTTGGTCAGGGTTGGCTGGGAAATATAAAGCTCCTGTGCGGCTTTTGTAAGATTCTGATATTTGGCAATGCAGAGAATGTACTTCAGTTCATGATAGTTCATGTTTTCCTCCAACTATTCCATTTTGGCATAATTTTTATGTATAATATGAATTTGACTTCCTGATATGCATATTTTACAATACATCCTATCATCATATCAAGGGGGAAAAAATAAATGAAAAACTGGCTGGAAAAACAGTTCAGACTGTCTGAGTTCAATACAAATATAAAAACAGAACTTCTGGCAGGACTGACAACTTTTGTAACTATGGCGTATGTGCTTGCTACGATCCCAAATATTCTGGCAGGCGCCGGTTATGATAAACACACGACTCTGACAGCTATGATCATTCTGATCATTGTGACCAGCTGTGCAATGGCATTGGTTACCAATCGACCGTTTGCTCTGGCTCCGGGACTTGGAAGCGTTGGAATTATTGCATCTATGATTACCAATGAAGGCGTAAGTATGCCGATCGCAGCAGGTGTGATATTCTGGAGTGGTGTTCTTTTTATCATAATTTCATTCTTTGGTCTGCGAGAAGCCGTGGTACGTGTGATCCCGGTAAGCCTGAAACAAGCGGTTAGTGCCGGTATTGGTCTGTTTATCGCACTTCTTGGTGCAAAAAACTGTGGACTGATCGTGGCAAATGATGCAAAAAACTGTCTTTCCTTTGGAGATCTTGCATCTCCATCTGTGATCGTAGCAGTGATCGGATTTCTGATTCTTCTGGTGATCAAGGTACGAAATATTCCGGGTGGTATGATTCTTGCGATCCTGCTGACCACTCTGGCAGGAATTCCTTTCGGTGTTACACATGCTCCGGAATCCATTTTTGCATTTCCGGCAGGTATCGGCCATCAGTTCCTGAAAGTTGATTTTATGGGAGCGCTGAATTTTGCTTATATTCCATTTCTGATCGCTCTGTTTGTACCGGATTTCTTTTCTACATTCGGAACAGTTCTGGGAGTAGGAGCAAAGGCAGGCTATCTGGATAAGGATGGAAATCTTCCGGGTATTGATAAATGCTTTAAGGTAGATGCGATTGCAACAAGCTTTGGAGCATTGTTTGGAATGCCGAGTCTTACTACTTATCTGGAGTCATCTGCAGGCGTAGAAGCAGGAGGAAAAACGGGACTTACGGTTATTTTTACAAGCATTTTCTTCGGACTTTCGCTGTTTCTGGCACCACTGGCTCTTGTGATCCCATCTGCGGCAACCGGTCCGGTGCTGATCTATATCGGCATCAATATGCTTGGTGCTATGAGAAATATTGATTATTCGGATATTACAGAGTATATTCCGGCATTTTTATGTGTAACCTTTACGATTTTTGCAAATAATATCGCAAATGGTATCTGCGTGGCGCTTCCGGCTTATCTCGTTATGAAGATCGCAGCAGGAAAGATCAAAAAGGTTGAACCGGTCATGTATGTACTAGTAGCAGTCTGTCTGTTGTATTTTTATTCAATTATCTAAGGATGGTGAAATGGTATGGAGCAGGTTCATCTGCTGATCAAAAACGCAAAGGTATTTAATTCCTATCTTAAGAAATTCATATCTGCCAATGTTGCGGTGAAAGATGGAAAATTTTATTACATAGACAGAAAACAGGATACGGATCTTCAGACTGACAATGTGATCGATGCAAAGGGATCATACATGATTCCAGGACTGACAGATATTCACATGCATATTGAGAGTTCTATGGCCACACCGGCTTTTTTTGGAAAATGTGCAGGAGAAAATGGGGTGACGACGGTGGTTTCAGAGCCTCACGAAATGGCCAATGTCAAAGGGATCCGAGGGATTCTGGAAATGATCTCTGCGGCAAAGAATGCACCTATCGATATTTTTTACGGGATTCCAAGCAGCGTTCCGTCAACCAGTGAAAAGCTGGAAACAACAGGCGGGATCATTGACTGCAGTGCAATGAAGCATCTGCTGGAAGAAAAAGATGTGGTATGTGTAGGCGAAATCATGAATTACCGGCAGATCATCCGGGAAAATGATCTGGAGATCAGCCGGTTTCTGGAATATCTGAAAAAAGACCATCCGGGATATGTGATCGAGGGACACTGTCCGTCATTACTGGATCTGGATCTTGCAAAGTTTCTTTATCTGGGTATTAATGGTGATCATACAGAACATACTCTTGAGGAAGTAAAGCAGCGGATCGAAAACGGAATGTTTTTTGAGATCCAGGATAAAATGTTGAAACCGGAAATCCTGGAATATATCTGCCAGAACCAGCTCTACGAGTATTGTTCCTTTGTAACAGATGATACTATGGCAGATGTTTTGTATGAGCAGGGACCGCTGAATGCAGTGGTACAGAAAGCGATCGATATGGGATTTCCGATGGAACAGGCAATCTACTGTGCCACATATACACCATGTCAGCGGATGCATTTTTATGACAGAGGAGCTATCGCACCGGGAAAACTTGCGGACTTTATGCTGCTTAAAGATCCGTCCGTTCTTAAACCGGAAGCTGTATTCAAAAATGGTGTTCCGATTTATGCAAAGGATGAACCGCAGTTGCCGCTGTCTGCTTCCACATATGAATTTCCGGCAGATTTTTACCGGAGTGTACAGCTTCCGGAGATTTTTCTGAAAGATTTTCAGGTGAATGCTCCTTTTCAGGAAGGATATGCAACGGTTCGTGTGATAGAGATCAATCCGGATCGTACCCACACTACTGAAAAACTGGTGGAAATGCCGGTGAAAGCCGGAAAGATCTGTTGGGAAAACAGCGGATGTCTTCTGGCTATGGTGGTGGAACGTCATGGGAAGAACGGAAATATCGGCTATGGATTTCTTACAGGCTCCTGCTTGAAAAAGGGAACTGTGGCAACAACATATTTTCATGATCATCATAATCTCTTTGTGGCAGGAAGCTCTCCGGATGATATGTTATTTGCTGTAAATAGGATCCGGGAACTGCAGGGGGGATTTCTGACAGTAAAAGATGGAAGGATCCTTTCTGAACTTGCACTTCCGGTATGTGGGCTTTTATCCGAAAAATCAATCAGGGAGAATGGCCTTGCATTGAAGGCGGTAAGAAAAAGCCTTACAGATCTGGGATATGTGCATAATAATCCGATCATGTCAGTGGCAACACTTGGATTACCGGTAAGCCCGGCACTGAAGCTGACTGATAAGGGACTGGTGGATGTAAAAAAAGGAGAAATTGTTCCGCTGATCGTAAACACAAAGAAAAATAAATAACGTTGTTCTTATTGCAGCAATATAAGCCGGACGTGAGTTGCGGAAGGCAGCATAATAAGGCATAATAATCAGATATCGTTGTAAAAAATCTGCATTTTTCAATCTTATGATTGGAATCTGCAGATTTTTTGTTATAGAGAAAAAACAAAAATCATGGTAAAATAAAAATGCATGACAAAAAAGGTTAGATCAGGAGAAAACGTATGAAAAAGAATCACTTTGAATTAAAAAATTATGTTATGGCAACCGGCGTTTTTATCTTGGCGGTTATAGCAGGGATTCTTATTTTTTTCGAGTGTGTGCAGAGGGCTGTACAGGTGAATTCTCAGAATACATTGAAGATAAATGTGCAGAGACAAAGTGAACATTTGCGGACGATACTGGATATTAATTATCAATATCTGAATGAGATTGCCTCTGCAATGGGAAGATCAGAAGAACTTTTTTCAGAAGAAAATAAAGAACGACTGATATCCATTTATGAAAAGACAGACCTGGAGAGGGCTGCTCTTATTGATAAGAATGGAGATGCATACTACGACAATGGAGTAACCAAGAATGTTTCTCATCGCAGATATTTTCAGGAGGCTATCAGTGGAGCGCAGACCATCAGCGATCCCCTGGAAAGCAGTGTGGACCATAAGGTGCGGGTGGTTTTAGGTGTGCCGGTATACAAAGACCATAAAGTGATCGGTGTGTTGGGCGGATCCTGTAATGTTACAGCGCTGAGCCATATGCTTTTTAATGATCTTTTTGATGGAGCGGGAAACAGTCTTCTGGCTACAAGTGATGGAGAGATTATTGCCTTTGACAGTGGTTCGGCGTCTGGTACGGAGATCACATATGGAATCAATCTTTTTAAATATTACGGAGAAAAAAATCTCAAAGGAAAGCATGCTCTTCAGGATATTCAGGAAGATTTTAAAGTTGGCGAAAGTGGTCTGGTGAAGCTTAGTCTCAAAGAGAGAAAAGAAGCAGACCGGTATCTGGCATATATGCCTCTTGGATACAACGACTGGATGATCTGTTATGCAATTCCTGTAAAAAGTGCACAGCAGGCTTATGAATTCATTTCCGGTTATGAAATCCTATTTATGGGAAGCTTCTGTATTCTGGTGCTTCTCCTGCTCCTGTATATTGTTGTAAGAAATAATCAGGAGAAAGCGGAATTGGTGCGTTCTGCCCAGAAGGATGCGCTTACAGGCGTTTATAACAGAGAGAATACGCAGAAGGTGATCGATGCTATTCTGAGAGAAAAAGCTCCGGAAGACTTTCATGGCTTCCTGATCCTGGATATGGATCATTTTAAAGAAGTGAATGATGTTTACGGACATGTCATGGGAGATAATGTATTAAAAATGCTGGGAGGTTTTCTTAAAGAGCAGTTCCGGGAACAGGATGTGATTGGGCGTATCGGCGGGGATGAGTTTGTAATCCTGCTCTGTAATATCGGTTCACGGGAAAATATGGAGAGCAGAATAAAAAAACTTCATGAAAAGCTCAGGGAGATCCGTATGGAAGGCATGGGAGAGCATACATTTACTTTTAGTGCAGGAATTGCTTTTGCACCACAGGATGGAGATACCTTTATGGAACTGTATCAAAAAGCAGATTTTGCCCTTTATCAGGTAAAACGCTCCGGAAGGGATGGCTACCGGATCTATAAATAACAATAAAAAAGACAGAAGATATCCTGAAGAGAAAAAAGGAAATCTTCTGTCTTCTTTTTGTATAAATTGGAATGGGAAGCTTTGATGTCCTTAGGCTTCCGGAATTTTTTGAATGATCGTTCTGTTTATGACAACCAGGAAAGCTACGGACACGATCAGAGAAATGATCTCCGCAATGGGGAAAGACCACCATACTGCGTGAAGTCCGCCGATGGAAGCAAGGATATAAGCAGCAGGTACCAGGACAAACAGCTGACGCATGATAGATACGATCATACTGAATACAGCTTTTCCGAGTGCCTGGAATACAGTTCCCGCAATGATACAGAACCATGCGATCAGATAGTGGATTCCTATGATACGAAGTGCAGGGATTCCGATGGTAAGCATATCTTCGGAAGCACTGAACAGCCCCAGCAGTGTTTTCGGAATAAATTCAAAGGCAAGAAAACCAATGAATGTAAAACAGAATGCGATGAACATGCTGACTTTGACAGTTTTAAGCATACGCTTTCTGTGGCGTGCACCATAATTATAGGCAATGATCGGTGTAATGCCGTTGTTAAGTCCAAATACAGGCATGAAGAAAAAACTCTGCAATTTGAAGTAAACACCAAATACTGCAGTTGCAGTGACTGTAAACTGTACCAGGATCAGATTCATGCAGTAGGTCATGATAGAACTGATGGACTGCATGATGATCGATGGAATACCTACTGCATAAATATGGCCGATGATCTTAAGGTCAGGACGGAAGCCCCTGAAGCTGAGCCGGACTTCATGATTAAATTTATGGTTGCAGATTCCTGCAACGATGCAGGCTACACACTGTCCGATCACAGTAGCTACAGCAGCTCCGGTAACACCCATTTTCGGAGCACCGAACAGACCAAAGATCAGGATCGGGTCAAGGATGATGTTGGTGATGGCACCGCACAGCTGAGAAGTCATGCTGAATATGGTTTTTCCTGTGGATGTGAGCAGACGTTCAAAGAAAAACTGTCCAAGCAGACCAAAGGAGAATATCATAACTGTGCTCAGATATTCAATCCCAAATTTAAGGATCTCAGGGTCTGCGTTATGTACCTGGCTGGCATAAAATGGTTTTACTACTGTAAATCCAAGGATCAGGAAAACCAGATAGCTTAAGCCATACAGGAAAGCAGCATTGCTGGCTGTCCGATCAGCTTTTTTAAAATTCTTTTCTCCAAGGGATTTGGAAAGCAGTGCGTTCATACCCACACCGGTACCTGCACCTACTGCGATCAGAAGTGTCTGCAGTGGAAAAGCCATGGAAACTGCCGTCAGAGCATTTTCGGAAAGCATGGCAACGAAAACACTGTCTACAATATTGTACAATGCCTGCACCAGCATGGAGATCATCATTGGCAGAGACATGTTTAGTACAAGCCTTCCTACGGGCATGGTCCCCATTTTGTTTTCTGCTATGGGAGCAGATGTACTTTTTTGATTCATATTTCCTCCATTTTGTATTTTGTAGTTTTTGACCTAATTATACATATTAGCATGAAAATATGAGGGATTCAAGAAAAGAATATCCTTCTGACATTATTATAAATGGTTCATACTATAAGTATTTAAACGATTTTGATAGTTGACATGAATTTTCAGATATGCTATGATTATGAAGATTTTGAAGGACAAGAAAGAGTCTTTTCAAAGCAATTATTTTGGACCACTCCATTTTGGGGTCAAGGCCATACGGACAGCCGGGTCCACTGCCGCTGATGGTAACTTTGGTTGCCTTATTGATTGAGTTAGAAGCTCAAATTTTATAAGTTGGTTCCTTTGATAACCGTCATGCGCCTGTTGCGCAGACTTGTGAAACGGTCAATAAGAGTAGTAAAAGTATGATTGCTATATAGACTCTGACATATATCATCCGGATTCTGATCTCATGTAAATATGGGGATTCTCATATTTATATGCGATGAAAATAAAATCAGGAAGAATGATCTAAGCAGGTTTACGGTTTTGTATCGGCCTGCTTTTTTTGTGCGGATAAAGGAACTGGAAATGGAGAAGCAATGAACAGAAGTCGTTTTAAACTGGACCAGAATCATGCTCCAATTCATGAAGCTCTGGAAAAATTCCTGCGTATGAGAGTAGTACCTTTCGATGTGCCGGGACATAAAAGAGGGAGAGGAAATCCGGAGCTTACTGAATTTCTGGGACAAAAATGTGTAGGTGTGGATGTAAACAGCATGAAGCCGCTTGATAATCTCTGTCATCCCGTATCTGTGATCCGGGAGGCGGAAGAGCTGGCAGCAGATGCCTTTGGAGCAGCGCATGCATTTCTTATGGTTGGAGGAACTACAAGCTCAGTACAGACTATGGTGCTAACAGCCTGTAAGAGGGGGGATGAGATCATTCTTCCCCGAAATGTCCACAGAAGTGTGCTGAATGCGCTGGTTCTGTGCGGAGCAATCCCGGTCTATGTGAATCCGGAGGTGGATCAGAGACTTGGGATTTCTCTTGGAATGCGACGTGAACAGGTGGCAAAGGCAATTAAGGAGCACCCAAATGCGGTGGCTGTGCTGGTGAACAATCCCACCTATTATGGAATCTGCAGTGATCTTCGCGCAATTGTACGCATGGCTCATGAAGCAGGAATGCTGTGTCTGGCAGATGAGGCACATGGAACCCATTTTTATTTTGGCGGAGGTCTGCCGGTTTCGGCAATGGCAGCCGGTGCAGATATGGCGTCTGTATCCATGCATAAAAGCGGCGGAAGCCTGACCCAGTCCAGCCTTCTTCTTACAGGACCAGGTGTTCATGCCGGTTATGTCCGTCAGATCATCAATCTGACTCAGACTACTTCAGGCAGCTATCTTCTGATGTCAAGTCTTGACATTTCGCGCCGGAATCTTGCACAGCGAGGACGCCAGATTTTTCATCAGGTAGCAGATATGGCAGAGTATGCAAGGGAAGAGATCAATGCTATTGGCGGCTATTATGCATTTGGAAAAGAGCTGGTGAATGGAGATTCGGTTTTTGATTTTGACATTACGAAATTAAGTGTACATACCCTGGATATCGGACTTGCAGGGATCGAGGTTTACGATATACTGAGAGATGAATATGATATTCAGATCGAATTTGGTGATATTGGAAATATTCTGGCTTATCTGTCGATCGGAGATCGTGCCCAGGAAATAGAGCGGCTGGTAAGTGCTCTTGCGGAGATCCGCAGGCGATTCCAAAAGGATAAATCAGGATTGCTGGATCAGGAATATATCGATCCTCAGGTAGTGACAAGTCCTCAGGAAGCTTTTTATGCAGAAAAATGCAGCCTTCCTCTCAGAGAAACCGAAGGCAAAGTATGCAGCGAGTTTGTAATGTGTTATCCTCCGGGAATCCCGATTTTGGCTCCGGGGGAACGAATCACTCCGGAAATCCTGGATTATATTGAATATGCCAAGGCAAAAGGATGCAATATGACAGGCCCTGAAGATCCGGATATATTGCGTTTAAACGTACTGGCAGGGAGGTAAAGAAAATGGAAATGTGGTTTTCGGAATTTCATACACCGGATGTGAAGCATAGTATCCGGGTAAACCGTCAGCTTTATTCAAAGCAGAGTGACTATCAGAGAATTGATATTTTTGAGACACCGGAATTTGGCAGGGTGCTCACACTGGACGGTAATGTAATGCTCACAGAGCGTGACGAATTTATTTATGACGAAATGATCACTCATGTACCTATGGCTATTCACAAAGAAGCCAAAGATATTCTTGTGATCGGAGCAGGAGACGGCGGAGTTGTACGTGAACTGACCAGGTATGACCGTGTCAGCCATATTGATCTGGTAGAGATGGATCCTATGGTAGTAGAAGCCTGTCGCGCATATCTTCCGGGAAATGCCTGCAGGCTGGATGACAGGAGAGTGCACCTTCATTATGAAAATGCGTTGAAATATATACGCCGCTGCGAAAATAAATATGATCTTATTATTGTAGATTCCTCGGATCCCTTTGGCCCATCGGAGGGATTATTTACCCGTGAATTTTACGGAAACTGCTATAATGCGCTGAAGGCGGATGGAATCATGGTTAATCAGCAGGGAAGTCCTTTTTATTCCGAGGATGCGCATGCCATGCAGCGCAGTCACAAAAGAATTGCCAGTACTTTCCAGATCAGCCGTGTTTACCAGGCTCATATTCCTACCTTTGCTGCCGGCTACTGGCTGTTTGGCTTTGCAAGTAAAAAATATCATCCTGTGGATGACCTGGATTCGAAGGCATGGAATTCACTGAATCTTCGTACCCGTTACTATACTACAAGGCTTCACAAAGGTGCATTTTATCTTCCGGCTTTTCTGGAGGAAATGCTTCAGGAGGTGGAGGACTGATTTATGATCTTACCAAATATTGAAAATTTTATCGGTTGTGACAGCAGCTTTGAGGAAGCAGAAATTGTTCTTTACGGAGCTCCCTTTGATTCGACCACAAGCTTTCGTCCGGGAGCCAGGTTCGGTCCTTCTGCCATTCGTCATGAAAGCTTTGGACTGGAAACCTACAGCCCTTATCAGGATCGTGACCTTATGGATATCCGGGTATTTGACAGTGGAGATCTGGAGCTTTGCTTCGGCAGCAGTGAAAAGGCGCTTGCTGATATACAGGATCGTGCAGAGGAAATCCTGAAAGAGGGAAAAATGCCGCTGCTTCTGGGGGGAGAGCATCTGGTGACACTGGCTGCTGTGAGAGCTGTCGCCGGGAGATATTCGGGACTTCATATTATTCATTTTGATGCGCACGCAGATTTAAGAGACGATTATCTTGGTGCCTATTTAAGTCATGCGTGTGTTATCCGCAGATGCTATGATATTCTGGGAGATGGGAGGATACATCAGTTTTGTATCCGAAGCGGTGAGAGAGAAGAATTCCGGTTTGCAAAAGAGCATACAGATTTTCATCCCTTTACCTTTGAAGGCCTGGAAGAAACCGTACAGGAATTGGCCAGGAAGCAGGTTCCGGTATATTTTACCATTGATCTGGACTGTCTGGATCCATCTGTATTTCCGGGAACCGGTACACCGGAGGCAGGAGGCGTAAGCTTCCTTGAATTGCTCGCTGCTATCCGGAAGGTATCAGAATTAAATATTGTGGGAGCAGATGTCAATGAGCTGGCACCTATGCTGGATCCAAGCGGTGTTTCCACAGCTACAGCATGTAAGGTGGTCAGGGAACTGCTGCTGGCGGTGGCAAAATAAAAACAGTTACGAAAATTGAGTATAAAAAAGGAGACAAAAAACATGAGCAGAGTACTTGTAATCGGCTGCGGCGGAGTAGCCAGTGTAGCAATTCAGAAGTGTTGTCAGGCAGATACTGTATTTACAGAACTGTGTATAGCAAGCAGGACAAAAGAAAAATGTGATGCACTTGCCCGGAAACTGGAAGGAAAAACAAAAACAGTTATTACCACCGCAAAGGTGGATGCGGATGATGTAAACCAGCTGATCCAGCTGATCAATAGTTACAAACCGGATCTGGTAATGAACATTGCGCTTCCGTATCAGGATCTGACCATCATGGATGCATGTCTGGCATGTGGTGTAAACTATATGGATACGGCAAACTATGAGCCGGAGGATACGGATGATCCCAAATGGCGTGCTATTTACGAAAAACGCTGCAAGGAAGCGGGATTTTCCGCATATTTTGATTATTCCTGGCAGTGGGCATACCGGAAGAAATTTGAAGAGGCAGGACTTACAGCACTTCTTGGCTGCGGATTTGACCCGGGTGTTACCCAGGCATATTGTGCATATGCATTAAAGCATGAGTTCGACCAGATCGATACCATTGATATTCTGGACTGCAATGGAGGAGACCACGGATATGCATTTGCAACCAACTTTAATCCGGAAATCAATCTTCGTGAGGTAAGTGCGCCCGGAAGCTACTGGGAGAATGGACATTGGGTGGAAATTCCTCCGATGGCGATCAAGCGGGAATATGATTTTGATCAGGTCGGCGATAAAGATATGTATCTTCTGCATCACGAGGAGATCGAGTCCCTTGCCCAGACAATTCCGGGAGTAAAGAGAATCCGTTTCTTTATGACCTTCGGACAGAGCTATCTGGATCACATGCGCTGTCTGGAGGATGTGGGAATGCTTTCTACTACTCCGATCAACTATAATGGACAGGAAATCGTTCCTATCCAGTTTTTGAAGGCTCTTCTCCCGGATCCGGCCAGCCTGGGTCCACGTACTAAGGGAAAAACTAATATTGGCTGCATTTTCACCGGGGTAAAGGATGGAAAAGAGAAAACCTATTATATTTATAATGTTTGTGACCACCAGGAATGTTATAAAGAGGTTGGAAGTCAGGCAATCAGCTATACGACAGGCGTTCCGGCTATGTGCGGAGCATTAATGATGCTTACCGGAAAATGGATCCGCCCGGGAGTGTACACAGTAGAAGAATTTGACCCGGATCCGTTCCTGGAAGCACTTGACAAATATGGACTTCCACGCAGCGAAAATCATGATCCGGAGCTGGTGGATTAATGGAAAGAACAGATACAAGACCACCCTTTGCAGCGTCCGGCGGAATTATTCCGCCGGAGCTGCGGAAGATCAAAACACCTTGTTATGTTCTCGACGAAGCGGCACTTATAAAAAATGCAGAATTAATGGGGAATATTGCCAAGAGAACAGGCTGCAAAATGCTCCTGGCACAGAAGGCTTTCAGTAATTATGACTGCTATCATCTTTTGGAACCATATTTGACAGGAACAGAAGCAAGCGGACTGTACGAAGCCAGGCTTGGTGCCCAGGAGATGCCCGGAAAAGAGGTACATGTATTTTGCGCCGGATATCGTGAGGATGAATTTGAGGAGCTGCTTAGCTTTGCAGATCATATAGTGTTTAACTCTCCTTCTCAGCTTCTTCGCTTTGGAAAAAGAGTGAAGGAGGCCGGGAAAAGTGCAGGGCTTCGGATCAATCCGGAATGCTCTACCCAGGAGGGGCATGCTATTTATGATCCCTGTGCCCCAGGCAGCCGCATGGGTACCACAAGAGCACAATGGGAGACTGCTGTGAGAAAGCATCCGGAGCTGATCGGATTATTGGATGGTATTCATTTTCACACCCTTTGTGAGCAGGACTCTTCTGATCTGGAAACTACTCTTACAGCAGTAAAGACGAAATTCGGAGATCTGATTTCTCAGATGAAATGGCTGAACCTGGGAGGTGGACATCATATTACAAGACCAGGCTATGATATTGCACGGCTTGAGAAGTGCATTAGAGCAGCAAAGGAAGAATGGAAGGTAGATGTTTATCTGGAGCCCGGAGAGGCATGGGCCTTAAATGCAGGATTCTTTTTGACAACTGTTCTGGATGTGCTGCAAAATGGTGATACCCGGCTTGCAATTTTGGATGGAAGTGCTGCCTGTCATATGCCGGATGTTCTGGAAATGCCTTATCGTCCTCCTCTTCTTGGAGCAGATGAACCGGGAGAAAATGCAGTCACAATCCGGCTCGGAGGACCAACCTGCCTGTCAGGAGATATCATAGGAGATTACAGCTTTTCAGAGCCGTTGAAGTACGGAGATATCCTCATGTTTGGTGATATGGCCATTTATACAACCTGCAAGAACAATACCTTTAATGGAATGCCTTTGCCTGATATATGGCTGAGACATGGCGATAAAACCATGGAACGTCTTACTGATTTTGGGTATGAAGATTTTAAAGGCAGACTTGGACGCTGCAGGAAATAAGAGCAGTTTTTTTGAAAAATAATATTGACAGGTTTAATGAAAAATGGTGCTGAACATAATATCCAACATCATTTTTTTATATAGTCTGGTCCAATGATCATAATCTGACATGGTGTAGCTATTGGTGTCATAAATACAGGAAATACTGGGATTATTTCATGTTTCAAAAAGGTGTGGATCTGCATTTGGTTAAGATGATTTGACAGGTTCTTATAAAATAAATAAATTTGATAAAATATGTAAAGTTTTAGTTGGATTTTAAGCATTTTGTGGTACACTAATATAGTATATCAAAAATGGGAGGGAGATTCAAAAATGAGCAAAAACGAAGGAAAAGGGTTAAAGTCTTTTAACAAGGGATTCCAAGTGCCTGATACCTACAT
Source organism: Ruminococcus sp. AM26-12LB (assembly GCF_003480785.1). Taxonomy (NCBI): domain Bacteria; kingdom Bacillati; phylum Bacillota; class Clostridia; order Eubacteriales; family Oscillospiraceae; genus Ruminococcus; species Ruminococcus sp. AM26-12LB. Next base: position 211,862 of record NZ_QUJX01000003.1, read on the forward strand.
TATCATCTTTTTTGTAGTTGTTTTCGCAGCACTTATGACATTTCTTGTACCAAAGGGATTTTACGAAACACAGGATATTTCATATATGATCAATGGTGTTGAGAAAACCCGTACAGTAATCAAAGACGGAAGTTTCCAGTATCTGACAGATGATACAGGAAATGTAGTAACAGAAGGAGTAGCACTCTTTAGTGGAGATGGTGGAACAGGATTTTTTAACTATATGTATAACGGAATCGTAAATAGTTCTGCAATCGAGATTATCGCATTTCTTATGGTAGTAGGTGGTGCATTCGGTATCATGATCCGTACAGGTGCGATTGAATCCGGATTGATCGGATTGATCCGTAAGGCAGAGGGAGCAGAAAAACTACTGATTCCGATACTTTTCGTACTGTTTTCTCTTGGTGGAGCAGTTTTCGGGATGGGAGAAGAAGCGCTTCCGTTTACTATGATTCTTTGTCCGTTGTTTGTAGCAGTTGGATATGATTCAGTTATCGCAGTTCTTGTTACTTATGTTGCAACACAGATTGGTTTTGGTTCATCTTGGATGAATCCATTCTCTGTAGGTATTGCACAGGGTATTGCAGGTATTGACGTATTCTCCGGAGCAGGATTCCGTATGGTAATGTGGGTAGTATTTACAGCACTCGGCTGTGGAATGACTATGTTCTATGCATCAAAGATCAAAAAGACTCCGACAATCTCAATCGCATATAAGACTGATTCATATTTCCGTGAGCAGAATGAAAAAACAGGAATTGACGAAGGACATTCATTTGGTCTTGGACACATTTTAGTTCTTCTGACACTGGCTGCTACAGTAGTATGGGTAGTTTGGGGAGTTATGACTCAAGGATACTACATGCCGGAGATTGCTACACAGTTCTTTATTATGGGAATTGTTTCCGGTGTGATCGGAGTTATCTTTAAACTGAACGATATGAAACTAAATGATATTGCAATATCATTCAAAGATGGGGCAAAAGATCTGATTGGTGCTGCACTTGTTGTTGCTATGGCACAGGGTATCATGCAGGTTCTTGGTGGATCTGATCCGACCACACCTACAGTTATCAATACAATTATGTATAATATTTCAAATGCATTGTCTGGAGTTTCCGGAGCGGTTGCAGCAGTACTTATGTATCTGTTCCAGTCCGTATTTAACTTCTTTGTTGTATCCGGAACAGGACAGGCTGCGATCACAATGCCGATCATGGCTCCACTGTCAGACCTGTTAGGTGTTTCACGACAGACAGCTGTAGTTGCATTCCAGCTTGGTGATGCATTTACAAATCTGATTGTTCCTACATCCGGATGTCTGATCGGATCTCTTGCAATTGCAAAGATCGAGTGGTCTAACTGGATTAAATTCATGTGGAAATTCCTTGGCGTCTTAATGATTGGTGCAATCATTACAGTTCTTATTGCAGTTGGGATTGGATTCTAAAACATGCATTGGATAATTGGGAGTGATTTATGATGAAATTAATTCAGAATATTGATGTTTATGATCCACAGCATCTGGGGAAAAAAGATGTACTTGTGATCAATGATAAGATTGTTAAGATTAAAGATCCAGGTTCTATATCCGCAGACGGATTTCTTTCTGAGGCAGAAATGATCAATGGAGAGGGGTTACTTTTAACTCCGGGATTCATTGATAGTCATGTTCATGTACTAGGAGGCGGTGGCGAAGGTGGATTCGCCAATCGTACTCCAGAAGCAACTATGGAAGGACTTACGAAGTTTGGAGTAACAACAGTTGTTGGCTGTCTTGGAACAGATGGGATCGGTCGTGATATATGTGCACTGGTTGCAAAGACAAAAGGATTGAATGAGCAGGGAATGTCTGCATACTGTTATACAGGCAGTTATCAGATTCCGGTTCGTACGTTGACTGACAGTATTGTGAAAGATATTATGATGATTCAGGAAATCATTGGAACTGGAGAAATCGCGATCTCTGATCATCGGTCTTCACAGCCGACTTTTGAGGAATTTGTACGTGTCGTTGCGGATACAAGACTTGGTGGTGTTCTTTCCGGGAAAGCTGGTATTGTAAATGTTCATCTTGGTGACAGTCCGAGATGCTTAGATCTTATTGAACGGGTGGTAGATGAGACAGAGATACCGGCTTCTCAAATATTGCCAACACATATCAATCGAAATGAGCTGCTTTTCTGCAAGTCAATGGAATATGCGCTGAAAGGCGGAGCAGTAGATTTTACCGGAAATGAAGATATTGACTATTGGGAAACTATCTGTGATGAGGTACGAGTATGTAATGGTATCAAACGGATGTTAGATGCAGGAGTAAATCCTAACCGCATGACAATTTCTTCTGATGGACAGGGAAGCCTTCCGATGTACAGTAGTGATGGCGAATTCCTTGGAATGGGCGTTGGACAGTCCAGCTGCCTTCTGAAGGAAGTTAAAGAGTGTGTGTTTAAAGCGGATATCCCGTTGGAAATTGCACTTTCAACAATAACATCCAATCCGGCAGAAATCCTTCGCCTTAATGGAAAAGGAAAGATTGAAGAGGGCTATGATGCGGATCTTTGTATCCTGGATCAGGACCTGCAGCTTGTTGAGGTAATAGCAAGAGGTAAAACAGTGTATACAAAATAGAATCAGAAATATCCGGTATAAGAACAGATGTGTTCCGTACCGGATATTTTACTAGCATACATTCTAATAGATGGGGGCAAAATAATGCTGACTTATACATATGTTTCAAAGGGAAAATTTGAACTAATGGAAAAACCGAAACCAGTGCTCATGCATGAACGAGATGCCATTGTAAAGGTGACACTGGCCAGCATCTGTTCCAGTGACCTGCATATTAAACACGGAAGTGTTCCGCGTGCAGTCCCGGGAATTACAGTTGGCCATGAGATGGTAGGTATTGTTGAGGCAGTCGGTTCTAAGGTGACGCATGTAAAACCGGGAGACCGGGTGACTGTAAATGTAGAAACCTTTTGCGGAGAGTGTTTTTTCTGTAAGAAAGGATATGTAAACAATTGTACCGACAAGAATGGTGGCTGGGCACTTGGCTGTCGTATCGATGGGGGACAGGCAGAATATGTCCGGGTTCCTTTTGCAGATCAGGGATTGAATAAAATCCCGGAAGGTGTTACGGACAGACAGGCTTTACTGGTAGGAGATGTTCTTGCTACTGGTTATTGGGCAGCACGTATTTCTGAAATCACAGAGGAAGATACTGTACTAATCATTGGAGCCGGTCCAACGGGAATATGTACTTTACTTAGTGTTATGCTGAAAAATCCAGCGAAGATCATTATATGTGAAAAGGACGAGACACGTATTCGCTTTATTAATGAGCATTATCCGGAGATTCTTACTGTTTCACCGGAAGACTGTAAAGAGTTTGTTAAGACTAATAGTGAGCATGGTGGAGCTGATGCAGTCCTTGAAGTTGCCGGAGCAGAATCGACATTTAAACTGGCGTGGGAATGTGCCCGACCAAATGCAATCGTGACAGTGGTTGCGCTTTACGATAAAGCGCAGATGTTACCACTCCCAGATATGTATGGTAAAAATCTCACTTTTAAAACAGGTGGAGTGGATGGCTGCGATTGCGAAGAAATTCTGAAGCTGATATCAGAAGGTAAGATCAACACGGAACCGCTGATTACGCATACATATCCGTTAAACAGGATTGAAGAGGCATATGAATTGTTCGAAAATAAGAGAGATGGTGTGATTAAAGTAGCAGTGGAATGCTGAGAAACAGGTACGGGAGGCTGAACAATAGTGAGTTTATCACAAGTAATTTTACCCGTGATCATAATGCTTATTATTGGGATAATCTGCAGAGAGAAAAAACTGATCCGCCCAGAGGGAATTGAAGGACTTCAGGCATTGGTTATGAATTTTACACTTCTAATCTCATTGTTTTATACTTTTTATCGGGCAAGTATTAAAGCAGATACTGTGATATTTCCAGTTACCTTCTTCGGAGTGACCGCAGGTGGGATTTTTGCAGGAAGGCTGCTTTGTAAACTTGTAAAAGAAAAGGATATCTATTTTCCCTTTACACTGACAGGATATGAGGCTGGAATGCTGGGATATGCTTTGTTTGGTATTCTGCTTGGAAATGATAAGATCACGCAATAACTTGCTTAATCTTGCCCCATTTTGCCAAGATGGCAGCTAAAACACACATTTCACAAATCCCCGAAATCCATTGCAAAACAGGGCATTTCCGGGCAAATCAAGGAGAAATAAAACAATGATAAAAATATTTTTCATCTGCCACGGCAGAACTCCATGACTACTCGCAATCCTCGGAATAATGGGGCAAACTGGGGCATAATTTGGCGTCCGCCGGGGGTGAGACTACCAGGAGACTACAAATAAACGACTTTAAATTCGGGAATGTAGGGGCAATCGTTAATCGGGTATATATTGTATGCACCCCTTGCTGATAATCGTTAATCGGGTTCTACCAGGTGACTACTACACTTCAAAATTAAAAGTTTTCTTTCCATAATATATGGATTTGTTCTCTTGCACCGCCCATGTGGAGACTGTGGTGTTGCTACAAAGGAAAAATATGTAGAAATCCTTGAATTTACGCACTTTGTGGAGTTTTTCAGTTTCAGAAAAATAGGTGAAAATCACAAAGAAAAGAGCCTTGTGAAGAAAGTAACCGTTGTTGTTGCGTTAGACCTCGAGACGGGGAACACAAAGAATCTTGAATATGAAAATGAATAGAGAGCTATCAGATTATTGATAGATTATAGGGATACTTGTCAAAAGCGGGTGTCCCTATTTTTTATAGGGCATTCCAGAAATGGAGTGTCTTTTTTATACCAAAATATTAAAAATTCAGGAGGAAAACGAAAATGACAAACACAGCGTTAAGAGCAGAGAATAGCAATTCTCGCACAATTACTTTCAAGAGTAGGGAACACGAAAAATTTTATGAGGAATATCTGAAAAAATGCAGATATCAGGATGTCTACCATCGGGCTTTGATTTATTGCCTGGGTATCGACAGAGACACAAGAGATAATGTGAATAAAATCTATAATTTTAAAACTGGATGTGTAAAAACGGAATGCCTGCAGGAAGGGTGGCAGACCAGTGGAAGTTTACGAATTGTCCGTATGGCATTTAACCTGTATTGTAATGGAACACCAAGCGTCGGAGATTACGAAGCAGAAGAAGATCAGTTGAAAGAATGTCAGTGTTATACCGTAGAGGATCTGTTTTGCTGTGGATATGCCCGGTATTTCTGGGAAGCTATTAAAATCCGTTATCCAGAGTATTGCTTTTACAAAGACTGGGAGGATATATATGCTGAAAATTAGATTACAGGGTACTTTGAGGGACATTCAATGGTTTCGACGTATTTTGGAAAATCATAAGGAATTGGATGTCCTGGAAGTATCTGATGCTTATGCAAATAAAGGAACAAGTAAATATTTTCGTGTTTATGTAGAAGTAGAAGAAAAACAGTAAATCGGAGGAAGGTATATGTGTAAAGTAATTGCTATTGCAAATCAGAAGGGCGGAGTAGCCAAAACAACGACAACCATCAATCTGGGAGCCGGACTGACAAAGAATGGGAAAAAAGTAGTGCTGGTAGATGCAGATCCGCAGGGACATCTGACAATGGGAATGGGATTTCCCAAAAATCTCAAAGTGACTTTAAAGAGTATGATGGAAAATATCATCATGGGACTGGAGTTTGATCCAAAGGAAGCAGTCTTGCACCATGAAGAAGGGATGGATCTGATTCCGTCCAATAAATTGCTTGCCGGAATGGATATGTCCTTATTTACTGTTGAGGATAGGGAAAAAGTACTGAAAGAGTATCTGGAACTATTGAAAGATGAATATGATTATATTCTGATTGACTGTATGCCATCATTGGGAATGTTGACAATCAATGCGTTGAGTGCAGCGGACAGCGTTCTGATTCCGGTACAGCCACAATATTATGCGGCGGATGGACTTATGGAATTACTGAAAGTGGTAAAAGGAATCCATCAGAGGTTTAATCCGGAATTGCAGATAGAAGGTATTTTGTTCACAATGGATAATTGCCGTTACAATAATGCAAAGAGAAACAAACAGGCAATTAAAACTACATATGGAAATGACATTAAGATTTTTGAGCAGACGATTCCGAGAACGGAAAGTCTTGCAGAAACAGCATCTGAAGGTGTAAGTATATTTGCTTATGATGGAAAAAGCAAAGGGGCAGACAGTTACAGAGAACTGGTTCAGGAGGTGTTGAAACATGCGTAGACCGAAAAAAGAGATTCAGCTTACCTCTTATGATGAGTTACTGGGATTAGAAGAATCACCGGAAAAGAGTATGAACCAGGTTGTGGAAATAGAACTGGAAAAGCTCTATCCTTTCAAAAATCATCCATTTCATGTAAGCGATGATGAAAAAATGGCTGAGACAGTAGAGAGTATTAAAAACTACGGTGTTTTAAATCCTGCTCTGGTAAGACCCCGATCAGAAGGTGGATATGAACTGATTTCAGGTCACAGGAGAAAAAGAGGCTGTGAACTGTGTGGCAAAACAACTATGCCGGTCCTTGTCCGAAACTATACAGATGATGAAGCTGTCATAATTATGGTCGATTCCAACATTCAGCGTGAAAATATTCTGCCAAGTGAAAAGGCCCATGCCTATAAGATGAAATATGATGCTATGAAGCACCAGGGAAGTAAAGGTGAAAAATATACGGCAGATATGGTTGGTGAAACAGCCGGGGACAGTGGAAGAACTGTGCAGAGATATATCCGTCTGGCTTCATTATCAGATGGATTATTGGAATATGTGGACGATAATAAAATCCCTATGATAGTGGGAGAAAAATTGTCTTATCTGAAACCACAGGAACAGGAATGGCTTCTGGAAGGAATTGTCAACAGTAATATCTTTCCGACAAAACAACAGGCAGAACAATTAAAGGAATGCAGTGCAAATGGAAAATTAAATCAGGGTTATATCTATGCCGTTTTATTGAAAAAAGAAAACAGTAAAATCAATGTAACCATTCCGGCAAAAAGAATCGGCAATTATTTTCCAGAGACATATTCTAAAGAACAGATAGAAGAAGTTATTTTTATGCTTTTGGATAAATGGAAACAAAACAGAGAAGGAGTAGCAGATGCAGAAGATACAGTTTGATTATTTTACGGGAATGGAAGCGGAACAATATAGCTTTTATCGTGTCCCGAAAGTGCTGTTTACAGAACCATGCTTTAAAGCTCTTTCTTGTGAAGCAAAGGTATTATACGGTCTGATGCTGGACCGTATGAGCCTGAGCATTAAGAACCGATGGCTGGATTCAGAGGACAGAGTATATATTATTTTCACGGTGGAAGAAATTGCAGAGCTGATGAACTGTGGAACCCAAAAGGCAGTGAAGCTGGTAAAAGAGTTGGACAGTAATAATGGGATTGGACTGATTGAAAAGAAACGTCTGGGTCTGGGAAAGCCTAATGTTATTTATGTGAAAAATTTTATGCTCAGAGAAGTGCCAGACCAAAAGCCGATGGATAGCTGTGCAGATTTGCAATCAGAGCAGAAAAATTATAGAAAATGTGCAGATCTGCAATCTGAGCAGGGAAACCATGAAGAGTGTGCAAATCTGCAATCAGAAGCTGAGAATAGGGAAAAAACAGGCACTTTTCTGAATTGTGAAAATCATCATTCAGGAGTAGTGAAATCCACAATTCAGGATTGTGTGGAATCACAATTACAGAATGGTGAAAATCACAATTCAGGAATGATGAAAACCACAAATCAAGAATTTCCAGAATCACAATTCCAAAATTGTGAAAATCATCATTCAAGAATAGTGGAAATCACAAAACCAGAATATCCGAAATCACAATCTAATAATACTGATATTAACAAGACTGATATTAGTGAAACTGAGATAAATCAATCCTATCCAATCATATCAGGCAATCTGAAAAAGAAAAGAGATGTGATGGAGGAGATGCGGGCATATCGTGAAGTGATTCATGAAAACATAGATTATCAATATCATGCCAAAGAAGATGTGGATGAACTGGTAGAACTGATGATTGAAGTTATGATGATGCCGGAGGACAGTATGATTCGGATCGCAGGGACAGAAAAGCCAGTTGCTTTGGTGAAAAGCAGGTTTATGAAGCTGAATTATTCACATATCGAATATGTGCTGTTTTGTCTGAATCGAAATACGACCAAGGTTGGAAACATTAAAGCATATCTTTTGACTGCCCTGTATAATGCCCCGGCAACGATAAACAGCTATTATCAGGCAGAGGTTAATCACGATATGTATGGAGGATAAAGGAACATGAGAAATATGATAAAAAAAGTTATTGTTCCAGCACTGGTGATTGTTGTATTGTTTGCAGTGCTGAGACCGCTTTGTATCCAGGATGGGAAGTGCAATTATTTATTGCTGTTGCTACTGATGGGGATACCATTCGGAATTGGAAAAATGTGTGTCTGGATGGTTCCAAGAGGGTTTGACCTTGGAGGAACACTGGCAGTATGGATAATGAATTTTCTGATCGGAGGATTGATAGGAAGTGTCGTTCTTCTGGCAATGGTTGGACAGGCAATCATTTATCTTAGTGTTTTCTTGCTCACAGTTATTACAGGAATACATAAAATACCGAGAATAAAATGAAATAGATCTTTTGAAAAGCAGCTAAGACAAAATTAGCTGCTTTTTTTCTGGAAACTTTGCGACACAATGTCGTAAAGCTGGGATAAATTGCAGGAAAGGAGACACCGTATTGAGCAATCGTGCAATTTCCACAGAACTTATTGAATTGGGAGAACGGATCAGAAAACGCAGGCAGGAAATGAAGTTGTCACAGGAATCTTTTGCGGAAAAAGCAGGTATCAGTGTCAATACGGTCAGCAGGATAGAAGGAGGGCAAACGGCAATGTCTGTTGAGATTTTCAGGAAGATGATTGAGATCCTGGAAACAGATGCCAATATCCTGATGGGAAAAGAGAGGGACGATGCAGAAAAAAGAAAGCAGTTTGAGGAAGTATTTTATCGTATTCAGAAGATGGAATGGAAAGAGCAGAAAATTATCATGCAGACAATAGATTCACTGATAGAAAGTTTTAATGAGTACAGGTGAAATTTCACCATATATGGGGTGTAAAACAAAAAAACTCCCCATATATGCTAAGGATAATAGTTTTTTGTGCTGTTAAAATAGCAAACAGAGAGAAAGAGACAGAAACAAGGAAGGGAGACAGGATTGATGACCAGACAAGAAAATTTAATCTATCGGAAGCAGTGTCCCTATGATGCAATGGGAGACTATTCTGTTTTGATGGAAAATGAAAAGAACATAAAAACAGAAAGAAATGCAAAGAAGTCTGACCGGGACATCAGACGGAAAATAAAATAGAGGCTGCTGTAAATTAGCAGAAAGGGCAGTAAGGAAGTTTCAGGCTCTCGTTAAAAAAAACGGGTGTGCCGGAAGCTGTTTTTTACTGCCCTTTTGCCAGTAGATCAGTAATAATCCTATCCTTTCTGCTGATGGGCACCTGTTGCCAGCAGGCAGAAGGGTGGTAATCATGCTGACATTGCAGGAATTGAAACAGGTTGTAGGTAACAGGGAAGAAAGAAGAAAGGTTCCATCCGCCAGGTATTTAAGAGAAAACGATGTGGCAGTTGTAAAGCATAGACTGATAGATGGTGCGGAAATTATTGCGTATCAGACAGGATATGTTTTCTATTGTGCAGGTGATTATGGAACGGTTTTTTCTTTATTTACCTGTCGAGATTATGTATATGAAGCAGGAAGAAAAATAATAGTTGTTAAGGAAGATTTTTTTGATAATCAGCCCTGGTATGTGCGGTTGATATTAGAAGGTGAAGATCGGCTGTGCAGGAACAGGGAGGTACGAGAACATAATAATTGCATTTCATATAGCCATATTTCAGAAGGCTGGTGTGAATTGGTGGACAAAAGGCAGAATGTACTTGAAAAACTGATTATAGAAGAAGTTATTGGAGAATTCATGGATCTGCTGACTGACCGGCAGAGACAGGTGATCCATCAAATTTATTTTCAGCAACGGACACAAAGAGAAGTGTCACGGGTGTTTGGAATTACAGAACCGGCAGTATCAAAATGTATTTCACAGGCAAAGCAGAAAATGAGAAGAAATGCAGGCAGACTGATCGGAGTGCTTCAGAAGGGAGAATAAAAGATGCGTGGTAAAAAACCAAAGGAAAGACAACGGTATGTGCTGCGTGTAAATGAAACTCTCGTAGAAGTTACCAGAGACGTATATCTGGCATGGTACCAGTCAAGAAGAAAAGAAAGATACCAGCTTGAAAAAATGCAGAAAAATGGTGTATGCGGAATAGAAAAAGTAGGAGAAACGAGTTACAACAGTTATTTGCATATATTATCACCAGAAGAAATAGTCATCAGGGTGTCAGAAATACAAGAGCTGCAGGAAGCACTGAAATATTTGTCTGAAGAAGAAATGGAATTGATAAGACTATTATTTTTTGAAGAGTACACAGTTAAAAAAACAGCACAGTATTTCGGGTGTTGTACAAAGACAATCAGAAACAGGAAAAACAAAGTATTGCAGAAACTAAAAGACAGGCTGGAAACTTTGTAAATTTTTGCTGTTTCAAAAAATTTTCTAAAAAAATTTCAAACAGGTTAATTTTTGCCCTTTCACACATGCGGTTAGTGGAGGGGCAAATGTCTATTTTAATTCAAAACAATAAATTCCCTCCTAAAAGTGAACCTTGACAATTTCATATCAGCAGCAAGAGGATACCTGAATTTCCCAGCTACGCATCTGGCGGCGGGTATTCGGTGGCAACGTGAAGGGCAATGGATGAGAGGCACCCTTGGCAGGAATGATTACGAATTACCTCTTGCGGCTTAATAGCTCAATCCTGTTTTTATTTAAAAGTCAATCCAAGACACAAGGGAGGTGGTTTATATGATTGATTCATGCAGGTGTAAGCCTGAACGAAAGTGGAGTAAATTATCGAAGAAAGAGAGGACTCAGTCAAAATGAAAATGCGATTTAAAAGATTCTTGTCGGGATTTATGGCAGTTGCAACTTTGGCGTCTGTTATCGTTCAACCAGTCACGGTTTCTGCTTCTGAATTAGAACCGGAGACAACTTCATTTGAACAGCAATATCCGGAACTGCAGTATGTGCAGGATACTCTTGATGAAGATGAAATTGTGAAAGCAAAGGATATTGAGATTCCCTATGGAGAAGAATTTGAAGTGGAAGTCGATCTGTCCGGTATAGAGGGCGTGAATGAAAAAAAGGTGAAAGTTTTATTCCATGAAGCAAAGAGTGAAGCCGGTACAGATTTTGACGCACATACACCGGATACCTACAAAGCTGTCTATGCAGTAGAGCCAGTCAGCGGTCACCCAGCTTACAGAGTAAGCAGAAACATTACGGTAAAAGAGCCGGAAACAGAAGCACAGACAAAGAGTTCTTCTGAAAATACAGCTGGTGAAGGAAATGCCGGTGAAACAGAAGATTCCGGTAATGCGGATGAAGATGCTGATTCGGACGGGTCAAAAGAAATTGTAACTGATCTTACAGATGAGCAGGAAGTGACGACAGATGAAGAATCCGGTCTGGCTGTTTCAGAAGTAATGGATCAGGCAGCGGAGAACGGTATCGACCTTTATTCTATGGAAGAAGGAGAAGCGGTTACTTTCATGGCAACAGACATTGCAACACAGAGTACCAAGAAAGTTACAGTAACAAGAGGAACCTGTTATCAGTATTCGGATTACGGGTATGGAAGTTATCTGACTTACAAATATACGGTTCAGTTTGGTAATGTTTCTGCAACAGCATATTGCGTGGAGCCTTCTAAATCCAGTCCGGGAAGTGGTACTTATGATATTACAAAGCTCAGTGATGGTAAGAAGCTGGCAAAGGTTTGTTACTATGGCACAAAGGCTTCCGGTGATGAAGGATTTTTCACAGAGGAAAATGGATATGGAAACCTAAGTGCAGGTGCCAGATTTATTCTGGTACATCTGGCAGCATCTTATGCTAATGGTGGAGATTCTGCCTTTTCCGGTGCAAGCGGTACAGCAAAGACACTTGCAATGAAACTGTATAATTACTGTATTTCACAGCCGGAGATTCCAGATGTAGATATGAGTTTTTCTGATGCAGATGTGACAGCCTATGTAGATGGCAACAGCCAGAGAACAAAGGAAATCATTTTTAAAGCAGATGAACTGCAGAGTATCACAATGAAACTTCCAAGTGGTGTGAAACTTCACAACGTGACAACCGGAAAGACAAGCAAAGCTGGTGAAGCAGTGGAAATCAGTGGTGGAACCAAGTTTTACTTATCTGCACCTCTTACACAGGTACAGGATGTCGCAGGAAGCTGGTCGGCAACGATGAAAGGCAGTGTAACAAAAGATTATTCTGCATATAAGATCAGTACCGGATCTGGTTCACAGGACCTGGCCCTGGTATTTGGTGAAGGTGTTGATGATGAGAAATATGTGGACTTCAAAGTAACCTGGGTGCAGCACGCAAGTGTGAAGGTGATTAAAAAAGATGCAAAAGCAGACGCAAAGCTGTCTGGTGCAGTGTTTGGTTTATACAGTGATGCAAACTGTACAAAGCTGATCACAAAGTTACCGGCAACCGATGCGAACGGGGAATCGTCCGTACAGATCATTAAGACACAGGACACTGTATATCTGAAAGAGATTACAGCTCCGACAGGATACCGTATCAATGCAACTGCCTACAATGTAAAACTGGAAGTCAGCAAAACAACGACTGTGACTGTTCCGGATGAAGAACAGATGGGACAGCTGACTGTTTATAAAGAAGGTCAGGTTCTGACAGGTGCAGATGTCACCGAGAATGGAACAACATTTAAGTATGAGAAACGCAGACAGAAAGGTGCGATTTATGATGTGTATGCCGGAGCAGATATTAAAACTGCTTATGGTGCCAAGGTTTACAGCAAGGGTGATCTGGTCAAAGAGAATCTGACAACAGACTCGAATGGGGCAGTCATTCTGAAAAACCTGCATCTTGGTACATATATCATCAAAGAAAAACAGGCTCCGACCGGATTTTATAATGCCGGGGAAGAAAAGTCAGTCACTCTTTCTTATGCAGGACAGAATGTAGATGTTGTTTTTTCTGAGACAACTTTTACGAATGACAGACAGAAAGCAGAAGTAGTTGTGACAAAGCAGGATAAGGATACAGAAAATCCTCTGGATGGAGGAATTTTTGGACTTTATGCAGCCAGTGACATTAAAAATGCAGATGGAACGGTTGTTGTAAAGAAAGGCACTCTGATTGAGAAAGTGACAACTGGAAATGATGGAACGGCGAAGTTTACCGCAGATCTGCCGCTGGGATTTTCCTATGATGTAAAGGAAGTACAGGCTCCGGAAGGCTATCTGAGAAATGCGGATGATATCTATACGTTTACTTTTTCTTATACAAACGATAAGGAAGCGAAACTGACATTTAAGCATACCTTCAAAAACGAGCGTGTGACAGCAAAGATTTCCTTACAGAAGCAGGACAAAGAAACAAAGAAGGCTGTTCCACAGGGAGATGCTACTTTAGAAAAGGCAGTCTATGGACTATATGCCCGTGAGGATATTGTCCATCCGGATGGAGCAACTGGTGTGATCTACGAAGCGGGTGAGCAGGTTGCCACTCTTACAACAGATAAGAATGGACAGGCTTCTGTAGATGGATTATATCTTGGCAATTACTATGTAAAAGAGATTACTCCTCCAACGGGTTACCTGGCAGATGAAGAAGAACATGATCTGGTCTGCAACTATGAGGGTGATTTTGTAGCGGAAGTAAAACGTGACTGTCTGTCTCTGGAACAGGTAATGAAGCAGCCATTTGAAATCATCAAGGCAGCGAACAACGGAAAGACAGATGCCGATTTACTGAAAGGTGCAGGATTTACCGCTTATCTGGTATCTTCCCTGACAGTAAAAGAAGATGGCAGCTATGACTTTGGTTCTGCCAAGCCGGTAGTGATCGGGGAAAATGGTGCAACAGAGATCTTTACAGATGAGAAAGGGTATGCCCGCAGTATTGCGATTCCGTATGGAACTTACATCGTCCGTGAAACAACCACACCACATAATTACACTCCGGTCAATGATTTCATCGTACAGATTACAGAGAATCATCCGACTACACCGCAGGTATGGAGGGTGCTGCTTGACAAAGAGTTTGAAGCGAAGCTGAAGATTATCAAACAGGACGATGAGACAAAGAAAGCAGTCCTTCAGAAAAATACGGAGTTTAAGATTTTTAACCTGGATACAGAAAAGTATGTGGAGCAGGTAACAACGTATCCGACGACGGTAAAACACAAATCTTATTTTACAGATGAGCAGGGATACTTAATCCTTCCACAGAATCTGAAGATTGGACATTACCGTATTGAGGAAGTGAACGCACCTTATGGATATACGCTCAATGAGAATTACTATGAGGTAGATGTAGATTCCAATACAGCATATCAGATGGACGGAACTTCCGGCGATGTGATCATTGAGATCGCATACGAGAATCATCCGGTTAAGGGAGAACTGAACATCGTAAAACAGGGTGAGGTCTTAAATGGTTATAAAGATGACTTTACTTATCAGAAAGAAACTCTGGAGGGAGCAGTCTTTGAGGTATATGCTGCCGAAGATATTTATACAGCAGATTTCCAGAAAGATGATAATGGAAACCGTATCCTGGAGTATGCTTCTGGGGAACTGGTAGGAACTGTTACCACGGATAAGGATGGAAAGGCACAGATCGCTGACCTTCCACTTGGAACCTATAAGATTGTTGAAAAGACAGCACCAGAGGGCTTTGTGTTAAATGAAGAAGCACAGACAGTAACATTTGAATACAAAGACCAGAAAACACCAGTTATTGAGCAGACAGCAACCTTTGAGAATGACCGCCAGAAAGTGGAAGTGTCCGTAGTCAAACAGGATGCAGAGACAAAAACGGTTGTGGCGGGTGCAGAGTTTGGTATCTATGCAAAAGAAGATATTCTGGCACATGAAGAAGTGATTGTGAAGGCAGATACCTTACTTGGAAAAGCAGTCAGTGGGGAAGATGGAAAGGCAGTATTTGACGTTGACCTTCCATTTAGTACTTACTATATCAAAGAACTTGCAGCTCCGGCAGGGTATGTCTCTTCTTTTGAGACTTTGGAAGTGACTGCCAAATATCAGGGACAGGATGTGAAAATGGTAGAGCTGGAATCTGTATTTAAGAACCAGCCGACAAAAGTAACCTTTACGAAGTCCGATATTACGACAGGCGTGGAACTTTCCGGGGCAACGCTTACGGTGCTTGATAAGGATGGAAATGTGGTAGATACATGGAAGTCTGTAAAGGGTGAGGAACACTTGATTGAAAGACTCACAGCCCGGGAGACATATACTCTTCGTGAAGAAATGGCTCCTTATGGCTATCTGATGGCGGAAGAAGTTTCCTTTACTGTGGACGATACTGCTGAAATCCAGAAGGTAGAGATGAAAGATGCAGTGCCAACCGGAACACTTATCATCAATAAAAAAGGTGAGTTCCTGGAGAAAATATCTGCACTGGATTCCATTGGCGGATGGATGAAGCATCTGTTTGAATATCTTTCCGGTTCCCTGAAAGACGTTACTTTTGAGGTTTATGCCTTAGAAGATATAAAAGCGGCGGATGGTGAGAGTGAAGATTACTACAAAAAGGATGCACTGATAGCAACGATCACGACGGATGAAACAGGAGTGGCGAAACTGACAGACCTTCCTCTTGGCAAATACTGTGTCAAAGAGAAAGAGACAGCAAATGGATATGTCCTGGATGGAGAAGCTCGTGAAGTGGATCTGACTTACCGTGACCAGAATACCGCAGTTGTTACTTATTCTGCTGACTGGCAGAACAAACGCCAGAGAGCAGAAGTAAACGTGTTAAAGAAAGAAAAAGATTCCGACCGTGTACTGGAAGGGGCTGTATTTGCCCTGTGCAATAAAGAAAATATTGTCAATGCAAAGGGCGATGTGATCTTGAAAGCGGATACGGTTATTGAGGAGCAGGCTACGGATAAGGAAGGAAAACTGACCTTTACGGCAGATCTGCCACTTGGCTATACCTACTATGTGAAAGAAACTTCTCCGGCACCGGGATTTGCGACAACAGACCAGGTACAGGAATTTACTTTTGAATATGGTGGGGCAGATAAGGAAACACTGTCTTATGTGTTTACTTTTGAAGATGAGCCGACAACCGTAGAGTTTACCAAAACATCCCTGACAGACGGAAAGGAGATTGAGGGAGCAAAACTGAAAGTTACAGATGAGAGTGGAAACACTGTGGATGAATGGACTTCTGGTAAAGAACCACATATCATCAAAGAACTGACCGCTGGCAAGAAGTACACCATGACAGAAACACTTCCTGCGGACGGTTATGTGACAGCAGAGAGCATCACTTTTACGGTGGAAGATACCGGTGAAGTACAGAAGGTGGAAATGAAGGATGATGTGACAAAAGTGCAGATTTCCAAGACCGATATTTCCGGTAAGGAGCTGCCAGGAGCGAAACTGACGATCCTTGATAAAGATGGAAAGACCGTAGAAAGCTGGACATCTGAGAAAAAACCACACTATATTGAGATGCTTCCAATCGGGGAATATATCCTCCGTGAAGAAACTGCACCGGATGGTTATCTGGTTGCAGAAGATGTGAAGTTTACGGTCAAAGATACTGGAGAAATCCAGAAGGTTGTGATGAAGGATGAGGCGAAACCAGAGGAAACTCCAACAGAGACACCGACGGAAACACCAGAAACCACACCAACACCGGAGACAAAAACCACAGAAGAAACAAAGAAATCGACTTCACCAAAGACAGGAGATAATACACCGATTCTGTTCTGGATTCTGCTTGCAGGGGCTGGAATGGCTGGTCTTGGTGGAACAGTGATTCTTCGCAAAAAGAAGAAATAAGAGATCATAAGATTTCTTAGTAATGGATGAGGGCATTTATGGACACAGGATTCATAGATGCCCTTTTATAAAATTTCAAAAGAATTAGGGAGAAAAGAAGATGACAAAAACAGTATTGATCGTTGCTGCAGCTGCAGTATTTCTGGTATATGGATTTGTCCTTTGGTGCTGTATCAAAGTGGGGGCAGAATCAGAAAAAGAATATATGAAACTGGCAGAAAAGAGAGGAAAGGAGCAGCAATGTGATAAATGAGGATAAGACAGCAGTGAAAGAAGAAAGGGCGTGGTGTGATTGCAGGATGAAGTGAATGAGAAAACAGTCTCACTTTGTATCCGCTGCGGCAAGGTCACTGCCAACTTGCTGAAAGCTGCCATGGTAAAGGCTCTTGCAAAGATGGAGCAGGAGAAAAAACAGCAGGGACAGAAACAGCCCCAGAAGGAAAAGGAGGATAAGACCTATAAGGGAAAACAGAGTCTTGATAAGCTGATGAAGCAGAATGTACAGCTGTCCAACATTGAGATCACAGATGGAAACATCAAGTCTTTTGAACGGGTAGCAAAAAAGTACAGCATTGATTTCAGTCTGAAAAAAGATGTGACTGCTGACCCGCCAAGATATTATGTGTTCTTTAAGGCAAGAGATGCCGATGTGATGACTGCCGCTTTTAAGGAATATACAGGACAGACGTTGAATAAGGACAAAAAACCATCTGTGAGGAAGAAGTTACAGCAGGCAATCACCAAATCGCTTGCAAAGCACAGAGAACTGGAGAAAACAAAAGGAAAGGAGAAGGAGCCGTCATTATGAGCAGATTACAGAAATTGCTTGGTGTAGGAAAAGGATACCTGGAGAGGTTACCGCCGGTGGATGTACATAAGCTGCTTCGGATTGTTCTGATGAATCTTCCGTATATCGTGATCTTTTATGTGGGAAATAAGCTGGCATGGTTATATCAATACTGTGTGGGTGATTCCATGATAGAAAGACTGATGGTACTGGTCTTAAATTTCCAGATGGCATTCAGCAGGATTCTTCCAAGTATGCATAAAAATGAATTGCTGGTTGGGATTACAGGAGCCGTGGCGGTGAAGCTCTTGGTCTATATGAAAGGGAAAAATGCCAAAAAGTTCCGGCAGGGAGTGGAGTATGGTTCGGCAAGATGGGGGACGGCAAAAGACATTGCACCCTTTATCGACCCGGTATTTGAGAACAATATCCTGCTGACCATGACGGAACGGCTGACCATGAATGGCAGACCAAAGAATCCGAAATTTGCGAGGAACAAGAACGTGATTGTGATTGGCGGATCTGGCTCAGGAAAGACACGTTTTTATGTAAAACCCAACTTGATGCAGATGGGAAAATACATCAGTTATGTGGTCACGGACCCGAAAGGGACGATCATCATTGAGTGCGGAAAGATGCTGGTACGGCATGGATATAAAGTGAAAGTATTGAATACGATTAATTTTTCCAAGAGTATGCACTATAACCCCTTCCACTATATCCATTCAGAAAAGGATATTTTGAAACTGGTAAATACGATTATGGTGAACACGAAAGGGGAAGGCGAGAAGTCCAGTGAGGATTTCTGGACGAAAGCAGAGAGGCTTCTGTACTGTGCCCTGATCGGCTATATCTGGTATGAAGCACCGGAAGAAGAACAGAACTTTGCGACCCTGCTTGAGTTTATCAACGCTTCGGAAACAAGGGAAGATGATGAGACATTTAAAAATGCAGTAGATATGCTGTTTGAGGAACTGGAAAAGGAAGAACCGGAGCATTTTGCAGTACGTCAGTATAAGAAATATAAACTGGCGGCAGGAAAAACAGCAAAGAGTATTTTGATTTCCTGTGGTGCAAGGCTTGCACCGTTTGACATTGCAGAGCTTCGTGAGATCATGAGCTATGATGAGATGGAACTGGATATGGTAGGTGACCAGAGGACAGCACTGTTTATTATCATTTCTGATACGGATGATACTTTTAACTTTGTTGTGGCGATGATGTACAGCCAGTTATTCAACCTGTTATGTGACAGAGCGGACGATGTAGATCATGGAAGATTGCCATATCATGTCAGAATCCTCTGTGACGAGTTCGCAAATATCGGTCAGATTCCAAAGTTTGACAAGCTGATTGCCACCATTCGTAGCAGGGAAATCTCTGCATCCATTATCCTCCAGTCGCAGTCCCAGTTAAAGACAATCTACAAAGATGCAGCTGAAACAATCTTAGGCAACTGCGACACGATGTTATTCCTTGGCGGTAAGGAAAGTTCGACCTTAAAGGAGATTTCCGAGACGCTGGGAAAAGAAACGATTGATTTATATAACACTTCGGACACCCGTGGACAGAGCCGTTCTTACGGGATGAACTATCAAAAAACAGGAAAGGAATTGATGAGCCGGGACGAACTTGCGGTCATGGATGGCAGCAAATGTATCTTGCAGCTTCGAGGTGTAAGACCATTTTTCAGTGACAAGTTCGATATTACCAAACACAAACGGTATAAGGAGCTGTCAGACTACGATAAGAAAAATGAGTTTGATGTGGAAGCGTATATGCGGCATCGGATGGAAGTGAAACTGACGAGGACACAGGAATTTGACCTGTATGAGTTTTCGGAAGAGAGTCTGGCAGGAGAATTAAATACAGAAAACAAGGAAGCAGAGCATGTGAAAGATTCGGACACATAGCTCTTTTTTCTTTGCCCTTTTGGGAGGTGATGGATTTGAGAGATCATGAAAGGCCACCCGTAAGGGCAGAGCCGGAAAAGACTTCTTAAAGATAGAAACCAGAGAAATACAGAGATTTGAAAGGAGACAACGAATATGGCGTTTTTTAATCAGGCAATCAATATTTTGCAGACACTTGTGGTGGCGATTGGAGCCGGACTTGCAGTATGGGGTGTTATTAACCTGTTAGAAGGATATGGAAACGACAACCCAGGTGCAAATGCTCATGTGCCGTAAAGTAACATAATGGCAAA
>NZ_QUJX01000030.1:0-17013 GCF_003480785.1 Ruminococcus sp. AM26-12LB
TTGCAATCTTTTGGAATACTATGTTCTAACTAAATGGCATTGGCCCGCTTTTCCCCCTCGCACTCCCCCTTTCCGGGCACGCTATATTGTCGTACGCTGTGGAAATGTGTTAATGTATTGGCACGGCGATGTATTCTACGGTATTGATAATGCTACGCTACACCGATGTATTCATCCTGCTCCGCTGTGTTCCTCTATATTCCTATGTATTGATATCTCATCCCGGCGCCACTGCATTGCCACAACAACTCACCTCCAAGTCGACAGCGAAACGCCTCGACCCATTCTTCCCCGGCAGACCACAGGGAAACTCTGCCTTTCGTCCCAGTCATCCAGCGTAGCGCTGATGACTCATCCAACTCCCGGGAAAACACCACCATTCCCACTCTGAACCAAATCCCCTCTCCGCCAGCCACATTTTCTCCATCCCCTTCCCTCCTCACCTGTAATCCCTCCCGCCATCGCCACTCTATCCCTTCCGCCCTGAAATACCAGCCCGTGAGGTGTGTGCTGCCTGTCGGCGGACTCTGCAGGAGGGGTGCTGATTCTTAGCCGGTGGAAATCTGCGTTGCTTCAAAAATTCTCGCTGTCTGAGCGGCTTCAGACGCGAGTTCGAGAATTTTTAAAGCGCTTTTAGCAGATTTTCAGCGGCTTAGAAGTCAGCCCCCGACGAAGCCCCGCCGACAGGCAGCACACACCTCACGGGCGTCCGTATATCCATATCCATCCTTGCCCTTCCCACACCCAATATTGTATAATCACCTCATACAACATTCCATCCCATTTTGTGACCCAAAATTGCGTTTTTGTTGAATAACCCAAAAACAGGAGGCCACCCAAATGAAAAACGATTCCAAAGAAACCCAAACCCAGCACACCCTCTCCGTCTACTTCTGCGGCCAGGAAGACTGCGGTCCGAACCACTCCTTCGGCCCGGCCATGCGCCCACACTACCTTCTCCACGTGATCTTCCACGGCAAAGGCATCTACCAGTGCAGCGGCCACACCTATCATCTGAAAGCAGGCGACGCCTTTCTCATCCGTCCAATGGACTCCATCTACTACCGCGCCGACACCTCCGACCCCTGGAGCTACGCCTGGGCAGGCTTTGACGGCTCCGCCTGCAAAGAAATCCTGAAACAAACCGTATTTTCCGACACCCCAATCTTCACCCCGGAAACACCCTCCCGGCAAAACAGCCTCCTCACCCACATGCAAAGCCTACTTGACACCTTTTCCGAAAACAACGGAAACGACCTTGCCTCCACAGGAAACCTCCTCCTGATACTATCCGACATGCAAAAAAAGCCCTCCGAAAGCAGGACCGACATCTCAAACCTGTACTTTCAGAAAGCCACCGAATACATCAGAAACAACTATGCCTACCCCATCCAGATCTCAGACGTGGCACACTACGTAGGAATCGACCGTTCCTATCTTTACCGAATCTTCATGGAACATGAAAACACCTCCCCAAAACAATATCTCCTGAAACACCGCCTCCAGATGGCAACCCAGCTTCTCTGCTCCTCCTCCTGCACCATCACAGAAGCAGCTCTCTCCTGCGGCTTCCGGGACGCTCCCTCCTTCTGCAACTACTTCCGCCAGGGAACCGGCTACACCCCAAAGGAATTCCGCAAAGCCTACAGCGGAACCATCTACACCTGACCAGACACCCGTACTCCGTCCTTTACCAGCCGGTCGAAAGATGATAGCTCCTAATCGCAGTTATAACAGCAGACCGAAACAATTCCATAACAGCAAAAAAAGACGGAAACCATCCCGCAGACTCTGCAAATGATCTCCGTCTTTTATTTTCCGGAAAAAAAATGCTTGATAAACACATACAAAACAATAATAAAAGCAAACACATAGCCGAAGGCACCCAGAGCCGGAATCCCCCACAGCTTCGGCTTCATATCTGTAGTGCAGATAATGCTGGAACTGATCAGAAGCGCCATCACCCACAGCCCCATCACAATATTCCGCACCAGCCGCCGCAAAAGCCACGCCAGATCATCCGAAGCATGAAGATCCAGATTGATCTTTGTCTGCCCCTTCATACAGCCCTGAAGGAAATCCGCCGCCAGAGAAGGAATATCCACTGCACGTTTCAGCGACCAGGCAAGATTTTTTCCTTCTTTTTTGATCTCACGCTTCCAGTTCCCATTGCTGAACAGCTGCTCCTTGAGCCTTGCCGCAGCAATCTGTGTCATATTGATGTCCGGACATATATCAGCCAGAACCCCCTCCACATGAGTCAGCCCCCTTGCAAGCATAGTCAGTCCGTGAGGCATCATGATCTTATTTTCTTTCATGACCTCCATCAGGTCCACCATCACTTCAGCCACATCAATGTTCCCCATATCCGCAGTACCATATTTCTCCATAAGTCCGCGGATATCCTCATAAAGCTTGCTGGAATCCGGTTTGCCTTTAAACTCCCCAAGAGCCAGGACCGCATCCTGGATCTTGCCGATGTTGTTCATGGCAACCCCCTCAATAGCTTCTGCGATCAGCTGACGATCGTGCTCTGTAAGCCGTCCCATCATTCCCATATCGATCCAGACAATCTTTCCATCCTGGATCCGCACGTTTCCCGGATGTGGATCCGCATGGAAAAAGCCATCCTCCATCACCTGTTTGATGAAATTATCCACATATTTCGTTCCGACCTCATTAAGATCATAACCATTGGCCAGAAGCGCAGCCTTGTCATTGACGGCAAAACCGTCAATATATTCCATCACAAGAATATGCGGCGAAATATACTCACGGTAGAGGATCGGTACTTTCACAAAAGCCACATCTTTGTTCTTTTTTGCAAATTCTGCCATGTTTGCAGCTTCCGTCAGGAAATTCATCTCCTCCTGGGTCACAGTCCACAGTTCACTTAAAACCATGTTCAGATCCACCATGCCCTTAATACTCACCGGCGGCATCAGGCGCACTGCTTTATGCATCAGGCCGATATCCCTGGCCATGGTCTCATAGATTCCTTTTCGCTGAACCTTGATCACAACCTCTTCACCTGTTTTCAGCGTGGCCCGATGCACCTGGGCAATCGATGCTGCTCCCAGAGGTTTCTGCTCAATATGCTGAAATTCTGCCTGCCACGGACAGCCCATGGACTCTTCCAGTACCTCGATCACCTGGGAAAAAGGCATCGGCGGTACCTCTGAGCAGAGCTTCATCAGCTCGTCACAGTAGCGTTTCGGCAGAATATCGGAACGAAGAGACATGATCTGACCCAACTTAATATAAGTTGGGCCCAGATCTTCCAGTATGAGCCGGAGCTTCTCAGGAGAAACACCACGGGTAATGGCATGCTTTTTCAAAACGGCTGTGATCTCTCTCAGCCGTTCTCCATATCCGCCTTTCTCTTTTTTCTCCTTTTCTTCTCTGCCCATAAACTTCTCCATTTACTGCTTCGTCTGCGTTGTCGTTTAGTCAAGCGGATATTTGCGATCCGCAGTCGGTTACTCTGCTGCCTGTTCTTCGCTCCCGGTATCTTCTGCATTTTCTGTTTCCGCAGAAGCTTCCTGTACAGCTTCCTCTGCCGGTTCTTCTGCTGTCTCGGCTTTCTCCTCAGCAGCCTCGGCCTGCATGCGCTCGATCTGCGCCTTCACAGCAGCCAGCTGCTCCGGTGTCAGCCTGGAAATCGTTGCCTTCAGTTCTTCCTGATCATTCTTTCTGGCTGCAGATTCCTTTACAGAATCAGCAGCTGTCTTAACCGTTGATTTGATGTTATGCTTCAGCTCCTGATTAAGAACCTTACCCTGTTCAACCGTAAGCTCACCCTTTTTTACCAGTTCATCCAGGATTTCTTTGGATTTCTCTGCTGTCACTGCTGCTGTACCAATACCCACCAGTAAAATTTTCTTCAGTCCTTCACCTAATTCCATAATATTTTCTCCTTTCCTAAAACCGGCAGCTGCCGGACCATCACATCACAGTCCGACACCAGACCCTATCCTGAAACAAAAGTTTTCTGTTCCTGTCATATTCCCAGAAAAACAAGTCCCTTGGGAACAAAAATGATCAGTCCGACGATCGCTGCCATGATCGCTGCGATCAGTACTGCTCCGGCCGCTGTGTCCTTGGCGATCTTTGCCAGTGGGTGACGTTCCTCTGTGACCAGATCCACAACAGCTTCCACTGCCGTATTCACCAGCTCCAGCGCCATCACCATTCCGAACAGCCCCAGGCAGATGCACCACTCTGTCACGGAAATCCCAAGGATCAGTCCTACGATCACCACAAGCGCTGCCACCATACAGTGGATCTTCATATTTCTTTCCTTGCGGATGCAGGTAAAAATCCCCTGAAACGCATATCCGAAGCTTTTATACAGCGGATCCTTCTTTCTGCCTGCCATGTTCCTCACCTGATTTCCTGTTTGAATTATTCCCTCCAACGGGAAGTATGGGATTATTATAACAAGTTTGTAGTAATATTTCCAGTATTCCGGAAAATTTATGAATATTTAAGGAGTATATGTGGTTATTCACAGATAACTGTTCAAGCGGATAAAAACATCCGCATTCAGTTAAACCACACATACTCCTGATCCTGTTGCATATTCTGTAAAATTTCCGGATATCCTGAATTATTTTTCCAGATATATATACAGATGTCACATATTATTCCACATTTTTCAGCGCTTCATCCATGGGCACATGACGGATCCTCCGGAATTCCAGCACTGCTACCACTGCATAGGCTGTGATTCCGATCGCTGTCATTTTCACATAGATCATGGGATCCACCCACATGGTGATCCATCCCGAAATACTGGAAAGCATCATCTCGCGGAACAGCACTTCCATGATCTGCCGTTCAACCGGAAGGCTTAACAGCAGGCAGAACACCACCACAAATGATGTGGAAAGTATATACAAACGGCTGATCTCACCATTTGTATAACCCAGGATCTTGGTCATGGAAATCGACTGGGCATTTTTTTCGATGATGACCTTGGAAAGCAGATAGATCACCACCAGGAAAATGATCACGGAAAATCCATACATCATTCCCATCATATCTCCCATGGAGACATCCAGCTGCCTGGATATTTTTGTAAGAGCTTCCAGATCAATGACAGAGCCGATATATTTTGAAGGGATGTCCCGGATCTCTGTATCAGAGAAATATCCTCCAAAATAATCATCTCCAAGATCAAACGCCTCATTCAGTTTATCTCTTTCCATAAATACACAGAGGCTTGCCGCATAATCATAGATTCCATCTACTTTAAAGGAATACTCATCCTTCTCGTATTTTTCCTTCAGAGTTATGGTGTCGCCCTCCTTGATCCGGAATTTGTCCGCATAGGCACTGGAAATATAAACACCGTCTCCCGAAAGATCCGCCTGGATATACCGGCTGTCAGGCTCCACACCGTAAAAAGCGATCTCCTCACTTTTATATTTACCAGGCATGGTATTCAAAGAATACGCAGAAAATTTTTCCGCATCTTTATTGTCCGTTCTGATATCCGTATAATATTCCAGAAGAGAATTCATGGCATCCTCTTTATTCCCAGAATAGGCACTTGCCGGAACCGAAAGTATGTACTGGTATTTCGCCAGCATATTCTCCTGGATCTCCATCTGATAATGATCCAACGTAGACGGCAGGAGCATGCCGAAAAACAGCAGCAGATTTGCAAAAATGACTCCCACAAACAGCACCAGATAACTGCTGACATTCTGAAAGATCACCCGGAGGCGAAACCTGGAAAAAATTCCTATCTTCGGGCTTAAATACACTGCACGTTTCTGTTTTTTACCAGAAAAATCCCTTCGCAGGAGCTTCAGAGGCGAAAGCTGCAGGCGGTACCTGAGCACCGCATGATCGATCAGTATCATAATGATGACCGGAACTACGGTTGTAAGAAGAAAGGCATCTGCATTCCATACGGTCACATAAGTCGGCAGACTATAGCTCCCGTAATACATGTCTGCACATACACCCTTAAATACGGTATATCCAAGAATATTTCCGATCAGGGCACCAGCCAGCGTGACCAGAACCGGAAGCGTCATATAATGAAGGATCAGCTCCCGTCTGGTATAACCGGATGCACGTAACGTACCGATAACACCGGCTTCCTTTCGGATCGTATTGCTGATGGTAATTCCAAACACAAAAGCCATGATCACGATCACAATATAAAGAAGCGTGATGACCATTGCCCTGTCTCCGCCCATATCATCGCCGGTGAAAATGATCGCCTGGTTAAGATAACGTGGGACAAAGGTTTCCAGAGCTACCACTTTGCCAATGTCTTCCATGAGATTTTCGGAAACTTTCTTCTCCTCTTTTTCGTTCTTTGGCTGATGATCATATATCCATGCATAATTGTACCGGAGCTTTTCCTGATCCAGGTTTTCAAATTCCTCCGGGGCTACGATCGCCACACCAAACTTTACAGAATCAAACATGGAATCATTATTATTCTGAAACAGGGCACTGTAATCCGAAAGTGCCACCAGGCCTGTGATCTTCCAGGATTTTTCACCTCTGATCAGGGTATCTCCTACCTTAAGACTGTTGTTATCCGCATACATACGGTCAATGGCGATCTCACCCTGCCCTGACGGCATTTCTCCCTTCATCAGGCAGACCTTATTCACCTTCTCACGGTTTTTAAAAAAACGCATGGTGCTTCCGTTATCCAGATCTTCTTCTATATAGTAGTTCTCATAAAGCTTAACACCGGCAGCTTCAATATCCTTCCACTGAGAACTGTAAATCTTTTCCGCAGTACGGAAATTTCCGTTTTCGATATTATATTTATCAAAGCTCTCATTATAAGCCTTCAGCATGCTTCCATCGGCTACCAGAAAGCCGGACACAAACCCGATGGTCAGTACCATCAGCAGGAAAACCACCAGATATTTTCCAAATTCCCCCTTCAGTTCCCTGGGGATACGTTTACGTAAAGGATTCTTCATAATGCCCCCTTACCATTCCAGGTCAGCAGCCGGAATCTTCTGCTCATTCTGATAGTTTCTGCGGATCATCCCGTCACGAAGCTTTACCACACGGTCTGCCATATCCTTGATGGCATCGTTATGAGTAACCATGACTATAGTATTTCCGTATTTGTGATTGACTGTTTCGATCAGCTTCAGGATTTCCTTGGAGGTGTTGTAGTCCAGAGCGCCGGTAGGCTCATCACAAAGCAGGATATCCGGATTTTTTACAATGGCACGTCCAATAGCAGTTCTCTGCTGCTGACCTCCCGAAAGCTGGTTCGGAAGCTTCCGCTGATGTTCATAAAGTCCCAGTGTCTCCAGCAGTTCATCCACATCCAGCGGTCTGTCACTTAAATAAGCACCAACTTCAATATTCTCTCTCACAGTCAGATTGGGGATCAGATTATACATCTGAAAAATATATCCCAGATGTTTTCTGCGGTAGAGGGAAAGCTTCTTTTCCTTCATATCCTCCAGCTGTTCTCCCTGAATGGTAATGCTTCCTGCATCTGCTCCGTCAATGCCGCCAATAATGTTTAGCAGCGTGGATTTCCCGGAACCGGACGGCCCCAGAAGCACACAAAATTCTCCCTTTTCAATCTCAAGATCGATCCCCTTCAGAACATCTACATGGCTCTCTCCTGCCCCGAAGGATTTTTTGATTCCTTTTATCTCCAGAAACATAAACCGCTCCTTCCATTCCTATACAGTTCTTCTTTATATATGAATATACATATATGTTAGTCTGAACTTACTCTTTTGTCAAGAAGCAGACTTATTTTCGTATTTTTTCCATATATCTATATGCGCTGTACCGGTCCGGCTCTTGCCAAAATCCAGTAAAACGTATATAATGTGGGAGTATCTGTATATTTTTAACCAAATAATCTTATTTTTAAAGGAGTGAATATTGAAAGTGGACCCCAGCGACACTTACCAGATAATCATATTACTTATTCTGCTGGCATTGTCAGCCTTTTTCTCATCTAACGAAACCGCGCTGATGTCGGTAAACAAGATCCGTCTCCGCTCTCTTGCAGACGAGGGAAACAAGCGTGCAGCCATGGCTCTCGATATCCTGGAGAACCAGACGCCCAAGCTTCTCAGTGCGATTCTCATCGGAAACAACATTGTGAACATTTCGGCTTCTTCCCTTGCAACCACACTTGCATACAGCTTTGGCGGCTATATGGTCAGCATCGTGACGGTGATCCTGACGGTTCTGATCTTGATCTTCGGTGAGATTACCCCCAAGAACTACGCAACCATTAACTCTGAAAAGATCACCCTCCGCTATATCCCGGTCTTTAAATTTCTTATGACTATCATGACACCGGTGATCTTTATCATCAATCTCTTTTCAAGAGGTGTGATGCGCCTGATGCGTGTGGATCC
Source organism: Ruminococcus sp. AM26-12LB (assembly GCF_003480785.1). Lineage (NCBI taxonomy): Bacteria > Bacillati > Bacillota > Clostridia > Eubacteriales > Oscillospiraceae > Ruminococcus > Ruminococcus sp. AM26-12LB. The sequence continues at coordinate 8,379 of NZ_QUJX01000030.1, forward strand.
GGATGCAGCCAGCAAGGCCATGACCGAGGAGGAGCTTCGTACTATCGTGGACGTCAGCCATGAGGACGGTGTCATTGAATCCGACGAAAAAGAAATGATCTACAATGTGTTTGATCTTGGAGATGCCACAGCCAAGGATATCATGGTTCCAAGAGTACATGTTACCTTTGCGGATGTGGAATCCACTTATGATGAGCTGATCGATATTTTCCGCGAGGATAAGTTCACACGTCTGCCGGTTTATAAGGACAGCCAGAACAACATTGTGGGAATCATCAACATGAAGGATCTTCTTCTTTACGACAAAAATGAGGAATTTGTTATCGATCATTTCCTCCGAAAGCCGCATTTCACTTACGAAACAAAAAGCATTTCCGATCTTCTTGTGGAAATGAAGGACTCCACCTTCAACATTGCCATTGTGCTGGATGAATACGGTGATATGGCCGGACTGATCACACTGGAGGATATCCTGGAGGAGATCGTGGGTGAGATCCATGACGAATACGATGAGAAGGAGGACGAGCTTGTCCAGAAGATTTCCGACCGGGAATATATCATCGAAGGTTCCATGCATCTGGATGACGTAAATGATCATCTGGATACGGAACTGGATTCCGAGGATTATGATTCCCTGGGTGGATTTATCATCGAACATCTGGATCGTCTGCCTGTTGCCGGTGACGAAGTGATCACAGAGGACGGAATCCGTCTGATCGTAGAAAAGCTGGATAAAAACCGTATCGAGAAAGTGCATGTCTACCTTCCGGAAAAAGATCCTGAAACACGGGATAATACCGAATCCTGAGTAAGCAGGCTCCAGCTCCGTAACAAGAAACAGCTGATGTACCGAAAAAATATTTAATACTTAATATCATCCATATCGGAACTGTTATCGTAATCCCCGGCTCACCCGTTGAGCCATCAGGATTTTTGATTGACAGTTCCGATATTTTATATTATAATGATAGAAAATTTTTATCCATATTTACTAAATGCAATGACAGGGAGTAGTACACAGTCTCCGGATGCACAGAGAGAAGATGGCCGGTGAGAATCTTCGTGACTGAACTGTGGAAGTAGCCCTCGAGCAGTGGACTGAACCATGGATCTTCATGCAGTAGGCTTCATCGTCATTCCCACGTTACAGGGAGGCAGTATAATTTTGTACTGGCAGAGAGCAGAGTTTTACCTCTGAAAACAGGTGGTACCGCGGAATCATCCGTCCTGAGCATATTTTATCCGATATGCCGGGACTTTTTTATTGGAAAAATTTCTCGCGACAGCCCTTATCTGCTTAACTTTTCACATCATCAAAGGAGGGAACCAATTCATGAAACAGATTTCCGGAAACAAATTGCTTGTAAAAGCCTTAAAAGAAGAAGGCGTTGATGTTCTGTTCGGCTATCCTGGTGCCTGCACCATTGATATCAGCGATGAATTATATAAACAGAGCGGCATTGACATCATTCTGCCACGTCACGAGCAGGCCCTTGTACACGAAGCAGATGCCTATGCCAGAACTACCGGAAAGGTTGGCGTATGTCTCGTTACCAGCGGTCCCGGAGCTACCAACCTTGTTACAGGTCTTGCAACTGCCAACTATGACAGTGTTCCGCTTGTATGCTTTACCGGACAGGTTGCCCGTCACCTCATCGGAAACGATGCGTTCCAGGAGGTTGATATTGTCGGGATCACCAGAAGCATCACAAAATACGGTGTTACCGTCCGCAACCGTGAGGATCTTGGACGTATCATCAAGGAAGCTTTCTATATCGCACGCACCGGACGCCCAGGCCCGGTTCTCATCGACCTTCCAAAGGATGTAATGGCCGAGCTGGGAAGTGCTGAGTATCCGAAGACCGTCAATATCCGTGGCTACAAGCCTAACACCAGCGTGCATATCGGACAGCTGAAGCGTGCCCTCAAAATGCTGCAGAAGGCCAAAAAACCTCTGTTTCTTGCTGGCGGCGGTGTGATCATTTCCCGCGCGCAGGAGATTTTTACCCAGGTTGTTGAGAAAACTCAGATCCCGGTTGTCACAACCGTCATGGGACGTGGCGCCATTTCCACAAAGAACCCTCTGTTTATCGGAAATCTTGGTATGCACGGCGCTTATGCCGCAAACATGGCAGTAAATGAATGCGATCTTCTGTTTTCCATCGGAACCCGTTTTAACGACCGTATCACAGGCAAGCTCCATGAATTTGCCCCACATGCACAGATCGTCCACATCGATATTGACACCGCTTCCATTTCCAGAAATATCCATGTAGACATCCCCATCGTTGCCGATGCAAAAGAGGCAATAACAAAAATGAATGAATATGTACAGGACTGTAATACCGGCAAATGGCTGAAGCAGATCCAGGAATGGAAGGAAGAGCATCCTCTTACCATGAAAGACCGTGGTATTATGGGACCGCTGGATATCATCGGCGAGATCAACCGCCAGTTTGACAAGGCCATTCTTGTTACCGATGTAGGTCAGCATCAGATGCTGGTGAGCCAGTATGCGGACATCACCGAGAACCGTCAGCTGATCATGTCCGGCGGACTTGGAACCATGGGTTACGGCCTTCCAGGTGCTATCGGTGCCAAGATCGGTAATCCGGATACACCGGTCATCTCCGTTTCCGGTGACGGCGGCATGCAGATGAACATTCAGGAGCTGGCTACCGCAGTTCTGGAGGAGCTTCCGATCATCTGCTGTATCTTTAATAATGAATATCTCGGAATGGTCCGCCAATGGCAGAAGCTTTTCTACGGAAAACGTTACGCCATGACAAATCTGAAGGCCGGTGCACTCTCCCGCCGCACAGACGGTCAGGAATATCCGGAATACACACCGGATTTCATCCGTCTCGCAGAGAGCTATGGGGCAAAGGGTATCCGCGTAACTGAGAAGGATCGGATCGCGGCCGCTTTCGAAGAGGCTAAGAAGAATACAAAAACTCCTACGATCATCGAATTTATCATTGATCCGGAGGAAATGGTTTACCCGATGGTCAAGCCGGGCGGCACCCTGGCTGATCTGATCATGGATTGTTAGGAGGAATGAATGATGGATAAAGGAATGAAAAAAAGATGGATCTCTCTCTATGTTGAAAACCAGGTCGGTGTTCTTTCCAAGATTTCCGGTCTTTTCTCCGGAAAGTCCTATAACCTGGACAGTCTTACAGTTGGAACAACGGAGGACCCAACAGTTTCCAGAATGACCATCGCCACAGTCAGCGATGATGAAACCTTTGAGCAGATCAAAAAACAGCTGAACCGTATGATCGAGGTGATCAAGGTTATTGATTTTACAGACGTGTTCGTTCGAATGAAGGAGATCCTTTACATCAAGGTAAAGGGCTGCTCCCCGGAAGATAAAGTAGAACTTTTCCAGATTGCTGAGACTTTCAAGGCACGTGTCATCGACTATGGAAAAGACAGCCTCCTTCTGGAATTCGTCCAGACCGCAACCAAAAATGACGCGGTCATCAAGCTTATCAAAGAAGAGTTCAAGCATATCGAAGTTGTCCGCGGCGGAAGTGTCGGAATTGAGTCCATCAGCATGATGGAGAGATAAAAGCGGAATAATACTCCGACAGAAAAACACGGGGCTGATGCTTTAACGATTAATAAATCGTGATTTTTACAGCCCCGAGTTTGTTCATATACATTCATTATTTCTGCATAAATTCAAGCGCTGCCTCTTTCGTCGGAATTGCAGGGATTCCGCCTCTCTTTTGCACACACAATCCAGCAACTGCATTTCCCAAAACAGCACACTTTTTGATTTCTTCCCATTCCATTTTTTCAACATTCTTATTCATAGAAAGGATACTGCATAATACGCCTCCCCAGAATGAATCACCTGCCCCAGTCGTGTCGACCGCATGTGTCTGAAATGCTTTGATGATTTCTTTTCTGCTTTTTGTTGCCATAAGAACGCCCTGTTCTCCCAATGTAATGGCAACCAGCTTTGGTCCCATGGCAAGGAGTTGATCTGCAGCCTGCTCATAACTTTTCGCCTCTGTCAACAGAGTACTCTCTTCATCTGATACCTTCATAACATCTACCAATTCTATGACAGATCTCATTTTTTTCACTGCATACTCTTTGCTCTTCCAAAGAGATGAGCGATAATTTGGATCATAGGAAGCAACTCTCCCAATGCCACGATATCAACTTTTTCTTCCATTTTTTAGTTCCTCTACAATCTCGTTATAACGTTTTTTATTTAACCGGTAGAAAAATAATACAACCGCAGTCACAATCCACAGTACACCCGGAATCGTCGTAAATGCATGTTTCATAATTGAAAGTACAGTTGCATTTTGTGTCTGATTTGCAATATAACCATATTTTCCAAGTAATCCTGCTAAAAGTGCTGTTCCAACTGCCATTCCGATTTTATTTCCAAGTGAAATAAATGCATACTGAAAACCGTCATTTCTAAGTCCGGTTTTCCACTCCCCATATTCCACACAGTCTGGAATAATTGCATAGATTGCGGTATTAAATCCAGAGAAGAAAAACTGTGTGAGACCAGATAATGCATAAAAAATAGCTGGTGATTCTTTGGCATTGAAGAAAAACATAGACAACATGGAAATTCCTGTAAATAAAGCAAAGAGAGATGCTGTTCTTCCTTTGTTATTCAACTTGCGGAATAATGGTTGAAAACAGGCTGCCCCGATGATAGAAGGAATAATGATGCACATCGAATAAGTTGTGTAGTAGGAGGCATTCCCTTCCACATATGTAAAATAATACAGAATATCTGCATTTCTACCATATAATGTAAATCCAAATAATATCTGTCCTGCCAATGCAAGAAGATATGGTCTGTTCTGCATGACTGCTTTCACCTGTATCTTTACAGAAATTTTTTCTTTTTCCGGAGTAATCACTGCCTCTTTCGTCTTCGCAAAGCAGAAGAAATGACAGGCTGTAAAAATACATCCATATATGACCGCAACCGTCAGATATCCTGTCTTTGCACTGTGACTGCCGAATTTGCTGAGCAGTGGAACTGTGATAATATTTAACACACCAATTGCAATCATCGCTGCAACCGAACGGGATGTATTTATTTTTGCACGTTCATCAATATCCTGTGTCATAGCACCACACAAGGTTCCATATGGAATATTCACACAGGTATACCCCAAAACCAGCAGACAATATGTAATTACCATATAAATGATCTTTCCATTCTGCGGCCAGTCAGGTCTTGCCCAGAATGTCATAACAAGAAGAATCGCTGTAATTGGTGCCGCTACTAACAGCCATGGACGGTACCGTCCCCATCTCGATTTTGTTTTATCCGTAAGTCCCCCGACGATTGGATCATTGATCGCATCCCAGAATCTTGAAAAAAGCATAAGTGCTGACACAGCCGCCATACTGATTCCGAACACGTCTGTATAAAATATCATCAGAAAATTACTGACGAACATCCAGCTAAAATTACATCCGACATCACCAAACCCATATGCAATCTTACTGATCAGCGGTACTTTTCCATTTTTGTTTTCGCTTCCCATATGTCCCTCCTATTTTTATCAGAGTTTCTGACAGAACTCTATTCTTTCCTCATTTGGTCCCTTGATCATAAAAAACTTCACACCATTTTCCCAAAATGGCAGTTCTTCGATTCCGTCTGTAATAATTGTGTATTTTTCATTGCAGATTTTCTGATACATACTTTCAATGTCTTCCACATCAAGTGCAACATGTTGGTATGCACCGTCTGACATTGCCGCCTGCCCATTTTCAAAAGTCTCTATACAGTAATTTTTTATCTGTAAAAATGCCACTTTTTCCCCTGCTTTTTCATTATAAGACTGCATAATTACTTCAAATCCAAGACTCTTATAAAACTCAACTGTTTTCTGCAAATCGTTTGTCAGAAGCCCGACATGGGCAACTCCGACAATTCCATATTTATTTTCCATACGAACTCCTTACTTTTCACTGACATTGATAATTACTTTCATCGTTGTCTCGCGGTTATCATCAATATACTGGTACGCCTTCAGATAATCTTTAAAAGCAAATGTCTTTGAGATGAGCGGTTTCAAATGAACTTTACCCTCATTTACCAGTCTGATTCCATCTATGTAATCATCATGGCGGTACATCATCGTGCTCTTAATGTCAAGTTCGTGGTCATTTGCCACTGCAAGATCTACTTCTGCCATTCCTGCAAAAACAGCCACCAGTACGATCGTGCTTCCTTTTCTTGCATATTTAATTGCCTGTCCCATTGTGATATTGTTTCCGGCACAGTCGTAGATCACATCTGCCTTATCCGGTCCAAATGCTTCGATCATTGCCTCACCGAAGTCTTTATTTTGGGTATTCACACACACATCAATTCCACATTCTTTTGCCTTTGCCAGTCTAAGATCACTGATATCTGTGATCATCACTTTCGCTGCCCCCATTCCTTTTGCTGCCTGTGCCACGAGATTTCCAATCGGTCCTGCTCCAAGGACTGCAATATTCATGCCAGCCACATCGCCCATCTGTTTTACACCATGAATTGCCACCGCAAGAGGTTCGATCATAGCTCCTTCTTCATAGGACATATCTTCTGGAATAGGTGTTACTTTCGATGCATCCACTGCAAAATACTCAGATGCTGTTCCTGTCGTCTGAAATCCCATTACTTTTAATTCCTCACAGAGATTATACTTTCCATGACGACATGGATAGCAATGTCCACAATATACCTGAGGCTCTATCGTCACCTTCTGTCCCACATGAAACTCTGTGACATTTTTTCCAAGTTCTGTAATCTCACCAGAAACCTCATGTCCCTGTGTTACCGGATATTTTGTAAACGGATGTTTTCCATGATAAACATGAATATCTGATCCACAAACACCAATATTCATAATCTTTACCAACACCTGATTTTCCTTTACCTCCGGAACCGGAACCTCTCTGAAAATAATTTCTCCTGGATTTGTCATTACCTGCTGTAACATAATTGTTTTCTCCTTTTTTATCATAATTGTTTCCTCCTTATTTACATTGTTTTATTTGATCTTTTATAAATTGTTTTATTAAAGCAATTACATTATTATCCTGTAAACACGATTTGTCAATATGTTTTTCATAATTTTATATATTTCATAATTTTAAAATAAATTTTTTGTGTATTTTTCACAATCAACACGAAAAAAACGGAAAGGAAACCGTAGTTACTGTTTTCTTTCCGTTTTTTACTATAATATCTTTTTCTAATTTTACACAACTTCTCGTTTTTCACACATATAAAGCGGACATCTGCATTCACTTTGCAACCTGTCAGTGGGAGCTTTTAACTCCAACAGAGTGAACATCCCCTTACCCAACGCTTGATGCCCTGCGCACCAGATGCGGTGGACTGCTTATCTGCGTTCAAAAAATTTACAATTCTGCCATATGTTTTGTAAAAAAGTATTTCGCGGCTCCAACAGCCGACGCTTCTTTCTTATACGAACAATTTTTTAAGTATGAAACATCATGCTCAAAGCCATTATATGCCATCACTTTTTCTCCCAGTGGTATCATATAATCTGACAATACACCTCCCACATCACCTCCGAGTATAATATCCATATCATATGCCATCCGCAGATTTGATATCAAAACAGCAAGATGATCCAGATACTCATTCCATGTCTGCAAATTTTTTTCATCACCACTTTCAATTTTTTCCATAAATGCATCCAGTGACTGCCTGTTATCTTGTGTCAGTACACTTGCAGCACAATATGCATCTGCACATCCTGCTTTACCACAATAACACTTTCTTCCACCGGGAACGAGTATCATGTGACCAAACTCACCTGCTTTCTGGTTCTGCCCTCGAAACAGCTTTCCATCTATGCAGAATGCGCCTCCTAAGGTGTGGTTCAAAGACAGATATATCGCATTTGGATACTTTTGCTTTTTTTCTGCAAGCATTGCAGCATTAGCATCGTTTTCAAAATATACTGGAATTTCCAAAGCCTGCTCTAAAAAGCGCAGACTATAATTCTCTATACCTAAAGCATGGGATTTTAAAACGATCCGTTCTTTCTGATCAATAATTCCCGGAATCGCCACTCCAATCCCAAGTAGCGTATCCTTCGCTAATTCGCCTTCAAGAAAAGTTTTGACCTTTTGTGCCACTTCTGTACAATAGGATAATTCTGCCGTAAATTTTAAACGGATGCGATCTTTTTTTATAATCTCATCTCCAAGATTTACTAATACCATTTCTATATGATTCGCTGTAATCAAAATTCCCATTGCATGACAGTATGACTTATTAATCCCTATACTTTTTGCCTTTCTTCCACCGGTCGAAGCATATTCCCCAGTTTCTTCCAACACCATTTTTTCTAACAAGTCATTCACATTTGCTAACACAGTCGGCATACTCAAATTTAAATCTTTTGCGATTCCCGCCTTGGATGTAACATGATTGTTCAGCACATAATTAATTATTCTTTTTCTTGTTATATTTTTTTTATCTTTATTTTCCGTTTTCTTACCCTCTTTTATTAAATATATTATAAAAGAATTATATGCTTTTTTATTCTTCTTGTAAAGCAATGTTTTTTGACACTCCCCACAGCTAAAGCAGGGGGATTCTTGCTTCTCCCAC
>NZ_QUJX01000031.1:0-14831 GCF_003480785.1 Ruminococcus sp. AM26-12LB
AGGGCTTGACCAAGAAACGCAGGTTAAGAATTGATTCAAAGAGTTTGCTTAACGATCAACAAGCATGTATGTAGTTTTTAAGGTACAAACCTTAAAATGGCCCAGTGGCTCAGTTGGTTAGAGCGCCGCCCTGTCACGGCGGAGGTCGAGAGTTCGAGTCTCTTCTGGGTCGTTACAGCTTAGCTGTAATGAATTAAATATGGGATCTTAGCTCAGCTGGGAGAGCATCTGCCTTACAAGCAGAGGGTCATAGGTTCGAGCCCTATAGGTCCCATAGATTATGGATGGATTCCCGAGTGGCCAAAGGGGGCAGACTGTAAATCTGTTGGCACCGCCTTCGAAGGTTCGAATCCTTCTCCATCCACTTAAATGCCGATGTGGCTCAATTGGCAGAGCAGCTGATTTGTAATCAGCAGGTTATCGGTTCGAGTCCGATCATCGGCTTTTAACATTTAATAACGCGGGGTGGAGCAGTCTGGAAGCTCGTCGGGCTCATAACCCGAAGGTCATAGGTTCAAATCCTGTCCCCGCTACTTATGCCCAGATAGCTCAGTTGGTAGAGCAGAGGACTGAAAATCCTCGTGTCGCTGGTTCGATTCCGGCTCTGGGCATGTTTTAATGTAAAACATACGAACGGCTGGTTAGAAAAAGCCTGAGCATGTTTTAATGTAAAACATATGAACAGCTGGTTAGAAAAAGCTTGGGTATGTTTTAATGTAAATATGGGGTATTAGCTCAGTCGGTAGAGCACTTGACTTTTAATCAAGTTGTCCGGGGTTCGAATCCCCGATGCCTCACTTTTTAAGTGGATCAGATAAATTCCCATTTATTGCTCAAGGCAGTAGGTGGGAATTTTGTTTTATATCTGTGCGAGTATAGTATAAAGGAAGACGGTTACGTTGTGATTCAGCGTAACCGTCTTTTTTATATCATAGAAAATTACGTACTGACGAACGAATCAGCAGAGCCATCGAGTAGGATTTCAATGGTAGGAGTATGTCAATGCGATAAAAAAAATATTATGGACATTTTCGACAAAATTAGAGCATAGCTGTACAGTATTAAGACTTTATCATAAGAATGAGCAGGAAATCTGTTATGATCAGGATTACTAGGAAGACAATACAGATGGTCATAGAATAGATATTCTGGATCTGGTTTGGATTCTGCGGATCACATTTAATCTGAACATGCTTTCTGGGGGCTTTGCCAAGGCGTAAAAACTCGATTCGGTCAGCTGTGTAGTTTTGTTCCTTGTAGGTGTAAGAGTACTTCACATAGTTATGATAATTGGAACTATGAGGTTTGTTAGGATTATTTGAGCGGCTGACAGATGATATAACAGCATCTACAGGTACGTAATCATGATATTTTATGGCGGAACAGATAGTTATTGCCAGAAAAAAAACAGTTCCAATTACGCAGCAGCCCAGAATAACCGGTAAAATTTGTCGGGCTTTTGGATTTACGGTGACACTCATGATTTTTCTCCTTTCTTGGTTGATAGTCTGATAATTTACGGGGGATTAATTATAAATGATTTCGAATGATCTCGAAAATTTATAATTGATGAACATTATAGCATAGTACAGCAGAAGGGAAAAGTGCTTATGAAGAGAAAAAGTGCGTCAAAAAAATTGCTGCCGCTGATGCTGATCCTGATGTTGATCTTAGGAATCAGTATGCCAGCAAATGCAGTTGAAGTCAAAGATACTTCCCAAAATATATACAATGTTGTCCAGAACAGTGACGGAACTTATACGATCACAGTAAAAGACGGAAATGCTTATAAAAATCTGGAAACCGGAAAGGTTGCACTGTTTTCTGCAAAGGAAACGGGAACAGATACAGATATTGCATTAAAAGTCCAGAATATCACAAAGGTAAAGCTGTCCGGTTCTGTTGCTGTTACGATTCCGGATGTAAGCTGTAAGCTGGATGCTGGATTCAGCTGGGGAAAGATAGAGGTAAGGCATTTTATTGCGTCAGTTACAGGAAAAGCTGATTTCGAAGGCGGACTTTATATAAGTGGCGTGAATTCAGAGCAGCAGATCAAACATGCAAGTGGAACTATGGAAACAGTCAGCGATGTACTTGAACTGGGACGAGTTCCTATAAAGCTTGGTACAACTGGTCTTTCTGCAGATCTGGTGGTTTCTCTGTTTTATGATGTGTCCGGGCAGTTTGTTGTGAAATATTCCGTTGAAGCAACCGGCGGATATGAATTCAAAGATGGAAATGGAAGATTTATCCATGATTTCAGTCAGACTTTGACACCGGTCACAATAGAAGGATCTGCGAAATGCGGTCTTCAGTTTGGATTAAATCTGACTGCATTGGAGACATGGGATCTGGCAGGAATTGATATTAAGGTAGGACCTGCGGCAAAGGCAAGCGTATCCTATACAGTTCGTGATGCCGGAAATGTGCTTTGTTCTGATGTAAGAACCTATATTTACGCAGCGGGTGAGTTGAATCCAGATACGGTGGTCGGAAAGTTCCTGAAAACGGTATGGCATTATACGTTGTCCAAGGATTTTCTGTCTGATGATGACGATAATCCACTAAAATTGAAGGTTCATTTTGAAAATGGAACACTGGTAGATAAATGTACAGTCGGAGCCGGAAGCATTGAGGGAAGCGTTTTGGATTCAAACAGTAAAGCTCCTGTAAAAAATGCCAGCGTGGAAGCATATTCCGGAACAGTCAAGGTTGAAAAAACTTTCACGAAAGAAGATGGAACTTATTCATTTAATGATCTTGATGAAGGAACCTACAAAATTGTTGTCACAGCAACCGGTTACCAGAAATATGAGAGCAGTTCCATGGAAGTATCAGCGAACCAGATCACATACGCAGAATCTTTCCTGATGGTATCCAGAGCAGAAGCCGGAGATGGTGAGCTGAGTGGAAGATTTATTCATTCCATGACCGGCGGAAATATAGAAAATGTAACTTATGAATTACGTAAGGGCTGGGATAATGTGATCGGAGAGACTGTGAAAGAAGGCGTATCAGCAGATGGAACCTATACGTTGACCGTGCCAGCCGGAAACTATACGCTGAATGCAAGCAATGAAGATTTTGTTTCTGCTCATATCAATGTTGTAGTTCAGGCAAATGCATGCAGTGAACGTGATGTAACAATGTCACCGACCAATATCAGTGCAGGAGATGAGGGACTTCTTCAGATCGTGCTTACATGGGGAGAAACTCCGCGAGACCTGGATTCTCATCTGCTGGGACCTGCTGATGAAAACGGAGATGACTACTTCCATGTATACTACAGGGATAAAAATGCATATTCAGAGGATGGAGATGTAATAGCAAATCTGGATCTGGATGATACAAGCAGCTATGGACCGGAAACAACAACCATATACAAAGGCTTCACCGGAAGAAAATATAGCTTTTATGTATACGATTATACAAACGGTGAAGATGATGCGAGTACAGAATTATCTGCTTCGTCAGCCAAAGTAACCGTTTACCGGGGTGGAAAACAGATCTACCAGGCAAATGTACCGGTTAACAGGGAAGGATACCTGTGGCATGTATTTGACTATGATGTGCAGTCAAACAAGCTTATGCCAGTCAATACCTTTGTATATGATTATTAAGTGCCGGAAGCAAATGCAATGGAAGATAATTCAGGTATTATTTCAGAAACAGAAGCCCTTGAGATCATCAGAAACAGTGAAAAGAAAGCTGAAGAAGAGAGCAGCGAGGAACTCAATATGAGTTCTGAAGAAGGAAAGACGGACGATAATACTGAGGAAGAGATATTTGATGATTCCAGTGAAGAGCCGGAGATATCAGAAAGTGGTGATACGGCTGAAGTAATTGAGTTTCCGAAGGACTCTGAAACGGAAGAAGAAAATAACGGAACAGAAATAACAGAAGAGGATAGTGAGAGTGCGGAGGAGCTGCCGGTGGAAGATATTTATGAGGGATCAGAGGAGTTAGGTCTGGCAGGATAAAAATGTACTGTGATCGAACAGATCTCACTGTTTGTGGCAGTACGCATATTCGGGCCCCATATGCCGGCACCGGAGGTAACGATGTTGTGCATAGTCCCCTTTTTCAGGTAACCGCAGGAATTTTCCCAGATCAGTCCGGTGATGATGTTCAGAGGGAACAGCTGGCCGTCATGAGTATGGCCGCAGAGATCAAGGTCTGCGCCTGCGGCTGCCACTTCATCCAGCTGACCGGGCTGATGATCCATAAAAATAATCGGGAGTGTTTTGTCAAGGGAGGCTGTAAGCTGGTCAGGATCCTTACGGGTGTCGGACATTTTTCGGCAGCGTGAAGGATCCTTACGGCCTGTCAGATAAAACCGTTTATCTATGAGGACGGTTTCGTCATCGAGAAGCCGGATGTTGGCAGATTCCAGAAAATTCCGCATTCTGGGATCATCATAATCTTTTTTTGCATTGCGGAAGGTAAAACCGGCCAGAATCGGTTCGCTGAGATCATGGTTGCCCCAACAGGCATAAACGCCGTATCTGGATTTCAGCGAACGGAGAATGGCCGCTGTTTTTTTCGGGTTTTTGATCCCTTCATATTCGTTATCAAAAATATCGCCGGCAATACAGATCAGATCCGGATCTTCGGCGTTGATCTTTTTTACAAGAAGCCCGGCATGTTTTTCTCCGATACTGTAACCGAAATGAATGTCTGCGAGCAGGACAATCTTCAGGGAGTCCATTCCCTTCACCTGCTTGTCTATTTTCACATCATAAGTTTTTGTCTTAATATTCCACTGATTAAAAATCCCATAGAGACTGACACCAATGATCAGAAGGGTGCAGACAGCGCCTGTGACTACGAAGGCTTTCCGGGAATACATCCAGGCCGGATGAAGCGTATGCTTTAGGATCAGTCTGCAGAGATCTGTAGTTACGATTACGATCAGGATGTAAAGAAATGTTCCCTGAAAATAATTTGCCGTATTTTTCAGGAAGCGATGGAGCGCAGGGGGCTTCCGGATGAGAAAACAGGTCAGAAGAGAAGTGGACAGAAAAATATAAACACCTGCAAAGCATGCCCGGAACGCAAAGGTCTGGAAAAAATGAGTGCAGGCACCCATCCACAAAATCATCCAGCGGACGATATAAATATTAATGAGAATATATAATGGTGCGAGAAAGATGGCAAGCATGGTGTGTGATACCTCCATTCGTGGCAAGCAATAAGCGGTGAGCAGGACTGATCGCTGCAGATACTTTTTGGATTGATACATAGCATTTCCATAAATTACTGCAGCATGTTCGGAATAACTTTTTTTGATGCATTGATTCATGGAACCGCTATAGTATACAGCAAATAATAATTTTTGGCAAAAGAACATATATTAGGAAAAAGAACGCTTATGGTGCTTTTTATGAAAAAATATGCGCTTCTTCGATATTGTCTGGTGTTTTTAGCAATTGTTCTTCCTTATTTTTCGGCGGCAACCATGAATGGACCGGAGAGGGTCCTGGCAGAGAGGGTGCCGGATATGGAAGAATATCTCCCGGTCATTGTTTTTTCGCAGATTTCCCCGGATATGAAAAAAGAAACCATAAAAGCGCAGACTGTGATCGCACGGTCGAATATTCAAAGGTGGCTGGGCGAGGGGAAAAATCTGGCAGAGATCCTGAGGGAAAACGGAAGTACAGAGGAAGTCTGGAGATATTTTTTTGCAGAAAAAAGGCAGATCTATGAGCAGGCAGCAAAAGAGACGGATGGACAGGTACTTACATATGAAGGAAAAGTGAGGCTGACTCCCTGGCATAAGAGAAGCGCAGGGAAAACCCGCAGCGGGGAAGAGGCTTTTCATGATGAGGCGTATACATATCTGAAATCGGCAGATAGCATTGAGGATAAAAAATCTCCGGATCATATAAAAATCGTGGAAATTCCTGCGGGGCAGCTTTCCGGGGAGCTGAAGATCAAAAAACGGGACAGTGCCGGTTATGTGACAGAGCTTACGATTGGGGAAACACTTCTGGAGGGAGAAAGCTTTGCAGCGGGAATGGGACTGGAATCCGCGAATTTCAGTTTGAAGAAAAAGGATGATATTTATTATCTGCGAGTGCGTGGCAGCGGTCATGGTGTGGGATTTTCCCAGTTTGGTGGAAATGAGATGGCAAAAAACGGAAGCAGTGCGGAGGAGATCCTGGAAAAATATTTTCCGGAGATGGAGCTGAAAGCTGAGGATTAAAGAAAGTCAGGCATCCGAAGCAACGTCTGATAAAAAAATATTCAAAAAATGAATAGACAGCCATATTCTGGACACTCTATAGATATAGAAATGGTGACCGAAACGGCAGCTTTACTGTTTTTTCTGTTACTGAAAATGAACATATCAGACAGAGGTGGAAAGAATATGAAAAGTAAAATTGTGAGAGGTATTATCAACGGAGGTGTTCTGGCAGCAGTGGCGGCACTTGGGATTACTGTTTATCAGCTTGGAACAAAGCCCATCGCAGAAAATCCCCAGGAGGAAAATTCTGTACAGGTAGAAGAGACCGGGCTGGAAGAGGAGCTTTCGGACGGGGAAAACGCAGAGGATGCGGCAGCTGCCGGAGATGGCTGGCAGGATGTAGCACAGGATGAGATCTCTGATGGAGAAACCGGAGATGAAGCAGGTCTGTCAGGAGCTTCAGAAGCCGGAGCAGATGGAGTGACAGGAAGCATCCGTGAGACTGCAGGAAGTGGTACAGCCGAAAATGCAGCGGCAGATGCAGATAATGGAAGTGGTACGGAGGATAGGAGCGTGTCTGCGGCAGCAGGTGCAGACAGAAGCCGCACAGATGGCACTGGAAATACAGCAGATAATGCCGGAAATACATGGGCAGAGGGAGCGGTGAATAACGGAGCTGGAGCTTCCACAGATACCGCAGAGACCTCAGCTGTCGGAATTGCGGCACAGGCTTTGGATTTTACGGAGGATTCCATTATGGAATGGCCGGTCAGAGGAACGGTTCTTGTGGATTACAATATGGATGAAACCGTATATTATCCGACTTTGGATCAGTATCGTGTAAGCTCTGCCATTGCTTTGCAGGCAGTGGAGGATGCGCCGGTGTATGCGGCGGCTGATGGTCAGGTGCTTTCTGTTGTACAGGATGCCTGCACGGGAACGACTGTGACTATGGAGTTGGGAAATGGTTATCAGGCAGTATACGGGCAGCTGAAGGACCTTACTGTGGCAGAAGGTGACACAGTAAAGGAGGGTGAAGTGATCGGAAATATCAGTGCACCTACCAAATATTATTCTGTAGAAGGCCCGAATCTTTATTTTGCAATGAAAAAGGATGGCGTGCCGGTAGATCCGTTTGAATATCTGGAATGACAGGGAAAACCGAAAAACAGATATGCCGGGGAGATTTTTGGAAACAGAGTATGGAGGATACGGGATGGGAGGTATATGCATCCCGTATCCTCTGCGTTGTGAAGCGTATTAGTGAGAACGGAGTGAGCAGTAATAAAAATTTCCATTTACATAGGAAAAGAATCTTTTTTACCGGAAAGAAACCGTGTATAATCTATATTATAAATATGCATACAAGGACAGATATAACAGGACAAAAGAAGAGGTACATAAGTTATGAACATTAATGAAATAGCCAGGCTTGCCGGAGTTTCCAGAGCTACGGTATCCAGATATCTGAATAATGGATATGTCAGCAGTGAAAAAAAGGAAGTCATCCGCAGGGTGATCCAGGAGACAGGATATCAGCCATCCTCCCAGGCACAGACACTGCGGACCAAAAAAACCAGTCTCATCGGTGTCATCCTTCCAAAGATCAATTCAGATACCATAAGCCGTGAGGTGACAGGGATCAGTGATATTCTTACACGGAGAGGATATCAGCTTATTCTGGCCAATACCAATAATGATGTGGAAGAAGAGCTGAAATACCTTTCTCTGTTTAAAGAACGTCAGGTGGACGGAGTGGTTTTTATTGCTACCATGTTTACCAGAAAGCATAAACAGATGCTGAAGGATTATAAGGTACCGATCGTGATCCTGGGACAGCATCTGGACGGATATCCATGTATTTATCAGGATGATCATAAAGCAGCTTTTCAGGTCACGGAGAAGCTGGCGGAGAAGGGGAAAAAGTTTGCCTATATCGGCGTTACAGATAAGGACGAGGCAGTTGGTGCCTGCAGGAAAAAGGGTTTTATGGATGCTATCCATAAAGCTAAGCTGGAGGTCGTGCCGGAGAGGATGAAGATCGGAAGCTTTACCATGGATTCCGGGTATGAGATGGCGAAGGAGCTTTTTGAGGAGGAGCCTTCCATAGATTCTCTTGTGTGTGCTACGGATACTATGGCGGTGGGAGCCATGACTTATTTGAAGGAGATCGGGCTTCGCATTCCCGAGGATGTTCAGATCGCAGGGATTGGGGATGGAGTTCCGGGTAAGATCGTGGAACCGAAGCTGACAACGGTACATTTTTATTATAAGACCAGCGGAATGGAGGCAGCAGCCATGCTGGCTGATCTTATTGAGAACGATACCGGGATCAGCAAGGAAATAAAAATGGGATGTGAACTTGTGGAACGGGAATCTCACAGGTAACAGAGAATATCCTCGCAGACAGAGGAAGAAATTATAAGCTATTGTGGAACAGGAGCAGATCTTTTGGGAGAAAAAGACCTGCTTCTTTTTGTGTGGTGCTGTGTTATGGCTGAGCAAACACAGAAAAATGCCAGATTTTTTCTGCGATGTCCTGACTGGTTTGTCTGTCTTGCATCTGTTCTTATGAAATATGTACAATTTTGACCGAAGAAATTTGTGCGATGTTGCGGATTTACAAATAATAATGCAGTAGTTATAATACAAGTAAGATATGAGAACGATTCCACATAAGAACACAAGCAACAACATAAAACAAACCATTGAAAAGTGCTAAAATCATCAAAAAACTTAAAAAAATGGAAAGATTACCGTTCCTTGTATGAATAGATATATGAAATCAATCTCATAAATAAATGAAAAACAATGGATCAGAGATAATAAATCCCGGGAAGCTGAAGAAAGAACAGACAGATCTGATCCGAAGAAAGGGAAAGCAGAAAGAGATGACTGTCCGGGAACAGTAGCAGAAAAGGAGGAAGGACATGGATTACAGAAAGACAGCACAGGAAATCTATGATCATGTAGGAAAGAAAGAAAACATCATTTCCGCGGCGCACTGTGCAACAAGGCTTCGTCTGGTCATTGCGGATAATGACAAGGCGGATAAGGAATATGTAGAGAATATCGATGGTGTGAAGGGCGTGTTTTTCGCACAGGGACAGATGCAGATCATCCTGGGAACAGGAGTTGTAAACAAAGTTTATGATGAATTTATCCAGATCGCCGGAATATCAGAGAGTAGTAAGGATGAGCTTAAGAAGGTGGCAGCATCCAAGGCTAATCCGATACAGAGACTGATCAAGACACTGGGAGACATTTTTGTCCCGATCATCCCAGCTATCGTAGCCAGCGGATTTTTGATGGGAATCATGGAAGCCCTGAACTTCATGGTAAACAACGGCTTCCTGAATATTAACACCAATGGTTCCATTTATGTATTTGCACAGCTTTTCAGTAACACAGCGTATACATTCCTGCCGATTCTTATCGCTTACAGTGGTGCGAAGGTATTTGGTGCCAACCCTTATCTGGGTGCGGTTATCGGTATGATCATGATCCATCCAAATCTGCAGAATGCCTGGACTGTTGCAACAGAGGGTGTGCAGGCAACGCAGAAGGTATGGTTTGGACTTTACTCCATTGACATGGTGGGATATCAGGGACATGTGATCCCGGTTATCATTGCAGTATGGGTACTGGCACAGATCGAGAAAAGACTTCATAAGATCGTACCTGCAATGTTCGATCTTTTTGTAACACCACTTGTCAGTGTTTTTGTAACCGGTTATCTTACACTTTCCATTATCGGACCGATCTTCGTAGCTGTTGAGAACGGACTTCTGGATGGAATCCAGTGGCTGATCGCACTGCCATTTGGAATCGGAAGCTTTATCATGGGTGCCTTTTATGCACCGACTGTTGTTGCTGGTGTTCATCACATGTACACTATCATTGACCTTGGACAGCTGGCCAAATTCGGCGTTACCTACTGGCTGCCACTTGCATCTGCAGCTAACATTGCACAGGGTGGTGCAGCTCTTGCTGTAGGCCTGAAATCCAGAAATCAGAAGATCAAATCCATGGCTGTTCCTTCTGCCTTAAGCGCATGCATGGGAATCACAGAGCCGGCAATCTTCGGTGTAAACCTCCGCTTCGGAAAGCCGTTTATCATGGGCTGCCTGGGTGGTGCATGCGGAGCACTTTTTGCCTCCATTAGCAGTCTTGGTGCCACAGGAACAGGTGTTACCGGTATCTTCGGAATCCTGCTGTGCCTGAATAATCCAGTTGGTTATATCCTGATGTTTGCCATCGCATTTGGTGTGGCTTTTGTGCTTACCTGGATGTTTGGATATAAGGATGAGGTACAGGAAACAGCTGAAAAAAATATTGAAGCAGAGAAAAAATCAGATGCTCCGGCAGAAATTGCCCAGGAGAAAACTTCAGAGACAGGTGCACAGACCCTCTACAGCCCGCTTGAGGGAACTGCGATTCCGCTTTCAGAAGTAAAGGATGCAACCTTTGCATCTGAAGTCCTTGGAAGGGGCATGGCAGTGATTCCGTCCAAAGGTGAGGTAAAAGCACCTTGCGACGCAACAGTTTCTACAATTTTTGACACAAAGCATGCCATCGGGCTTGCGACAGAAAGTGGTCTGGAGCTGCTGATCCATATCGGCGTTGACACCGTTGAACTTGGCGGTAAATTCTACACCGCTCATGTAAAGGACGGTGACGTGGTCAAAAAAGGCCAGACACTGATCACCTTTGATATGGATGCTATTAAGGCAGCCGGCTATGATGTGACCACACCGCTGATCGTAACCAATACCGATGATTATGAAGAAGTAAAAATGCTTGCAGAAGGAACAGTAAATAATGGTTCTGAAGTACTGGAGGTAAAATAAAATGAGTTCTCTGACCAAGGTACTTGCAGAGGAAGTGCGAAAAATCGAGGAAACGGCAGCAGTTGCCAGGACGATGCAGACAAACCGTCTGACCCATCATCTGATGCCGCCTGTGGGATGGCTCAATGACCCGAACGGATTATGCTGGTACAAGGGAAGATATCACGTGTTTTTCCAGTATTCTCCGTTTGAGGCTAACGGTGGACTGAAATTCTGGGGACATTACTCCAGTGAAGATATGATCAGCTGGAGATATGAAGGGGTTCCGCTTCTGCCGGACAGCATTTATGACTGTCATGGTGTTTACTCAGGCTCTGCCATTGCGGAGAAAGATAAGCTTCATCTTTTCTACACAGGAAACATCAAGATGGATGGAGATTATGATTATATCAATAACGGAAGGCAGTCCAGCACTCTTCATGTGGAGAGTACGGATGGCCTTCATTTCGGAACAAAGGAGGTTGCGGTTTCCTGTGAGGATTATCCGGAGAATTACACCTGCCACATCCGTGACCCGAAGGTCTGGAAGGAGGGGAAAGAGTACCGGATGATCCTTGGCGGCCGTCAGAAAAGCGACCAGGGTGCCGTACTTTTTTACAGATCCGAAGATCTGAAGAACTGGAAATTTGACGGTGAGCTTACTACGGAGAAGGCATTCGGATACATGTGGGAGTGCCCGGATTTTTTCACTCTTGAGGGACAGGAGGTGCTTTCTGTATCTCCCCAGGGACTGACCAGAGAAGAGTTCCGTTTTCAGAACATCTATCAGTCCGGATACTTTATCCTGAAGGATGGAAAGCCGGAGGAAAAAGCTTTCCGGGAATGGGACCACGGCTTTGATTTCTATGCACCCCAGACATTCCAGGATGGAAAGGGCAGACGGATCCTGATCGGCTGGATGGGAATGCCGGATGCAGATGAGGAGTATGTGAATCCTACAGCAGAGAGCGAAGGCTGGCAGCATTGCCTGACTGTTCCAAGGGAAGTTACGTATAAAAACGGAATGCTTTATCAGTATCCGGTGGAAGAACTGAACGGGCTGAGAAAGGCTGGCGTTTTTGTCAGCGGTTCCAGTGCGGAGATTCCGGTGAATGGACCGTTTGATCTGGATGTTCAGGTAAAAGGTGAGCAGGGTAAAGTAAGCCTTGGGGAAAATCTCTTCCTGGAATATCAGGACGGAGATATGATCTTAACTCTCTCCGAGAAGGCCGGTGCCGGACGTAAAGTACGTAAGGCGCATGTTCCGTCCGGTAGGATCGAAAGCATCAGAGTTCTTGCGGATACTACAGCTGTGGAGATTTATGTGAATGGCGGAGAGGTTGTTTTCTCTTCCAGATATTATCCGGAAACGCAGGAACAGACTGTGAAGGTGGAGGCTGTGGAGTGTGATGGGAAGATTTATCTGCTGAAGAATTATGTGATGGAGTAGGCTGGGCTTATTGATCGGGAAATACAGAAAGATCAGAATACGAATACCTATAGAGCAGCTATGCAGTGAATTCCATATTCACAGAAATAAGAAATGACCGTATAATAAAGCAGGTGGGAAAATCCGCAGCCGGAATCCCAGCCTGCTTTATCTTTGTTATAAGTGAAATACATGAATTGTGCCGGCTGCTTGAGTATAGAAGGATGGCTGCTGGAGAAATGTTGGTGGCTGTCTTTACATAGAAAGAATGCGGTCGACTGGATGTTTGTTTTACAGGAGAGGAAATATCACGGAAGACAGATCACACTGTCCAGAAAAGTGTTCAGATATTTGTTTTACAGGAAGGCAAATATCAGGGTTGATGTTACTGAAGATGTACTGGCATTTGGCATTGTATTGCATAAATTTTTTACAGAAGAGGAGACTGCTATGAACTATACATACATCGTACAGTGTGCGGACGGCACGTTCTACACCGGCTGGACAAACTGCCTTGCCAGGCGGATGAAAGCCCATAATGAAGGCAAAGCAGGCGCCAAATATACCCGGGCCAAAAGGCCGGTGAAGCTGGTGTATTACGAAGGCTTTGCCACAAAGGAGGAGGCCATGAGCCGGGAGTACCGGATCAAGCAGCTGACCAGGGAGAAGAAGCTGGAGCTGATGAGGTTTTGAATTTTGATAAACATTTTGATATTTCAAAAGGCTTCAAATGTGTGGAGCATTATGCAGCGGAACTGAAAGATAAGGATATGTATGTTCTGCTGAATCTTATCAGTATCTCAGCATAACAACTGAATCAAAGGTATCCCCATTGTCGATCCACTGACAGCTGCCATCATTTTTTTCACAGATATCTTCAATTATGGACAGGCCGAATCCATGGTTGAGGATATCTTTTTTTGATGTTTTGTGGTTGAATGGTCGTGCCGGATCTTTGCTGTTTTGCATGTGGACAGTAAGAAAACCGGCGGACATTTTTGATGTTACAGAGATAAACGGTGCTTCGGAACCGGAAACGCTGCAGCTTTCTATTCCATTATCCAGCAGGTTGAAAAATATACTGCTCAGTTCCGAAGAGGGAATATTGGATTTCTCCGGAAGAAGAACCTCGTAGGTAACTTTGATATTTTTCTGCATGGCAAGAAATCTTTTGTCCGCAAGGATGGCGTTGATCAGGCTGTCCTGGCAGATGGGATGGAAACGTTCTCTCTGAAAATCATCGGTGATGGCTGGCAGGTAGTCCTGGATCTTATCATATTCGTTCATTTTCAGGTAATTCTGAAGTGTCTCAAGTTTCCGGATGGTAGACTGCTGGAATTCTAGAGTCTCCTGCTTTCTGGAAACAAACAGCTGCTCCTGTTCTTTCTGTAACTGTTCCTGTTTCTTAATAGTCTGAAATTTTGCCTCTTCCTGAGCATTTTTGAGCGATCGTCTGGCAAGAAGGTAGATCCTGCGGTAAGTGAGGGCCAGAAAAAAGAGAAGCATTATCTGGCAGAACAGAGCATATTCCTGTAGCAGAGCTCCCAGGAAAAGAGATGCCTGAACACAGAAAAGTTCTATAAAAAGAATAGTAAAGCCTCGTTTCATAAAGTCCTCTTTTCCGGCGGAAGTTCTGAAAGAATTGTTTCCAGATATACATCTGCCTCAAGATATTTTTGGGTGCGGATCAGATAATTCAGTGAAAAGAGATGGTTTTCCATATCGTGCTTCCATTTTCGCACAGATTGATATTCTTGTTCCATTTCGGTTGTATATTCCAGCTGTTTCTGAAGAAAACTCATCTGCTGAACCAACAGTTCGTGTCTTTTTTCTCTGAGAGAAATGTTGTGAAAAGCCCTGGCTATGATCAGACAGCAGAGAAGATTGAGAAACCAGTACAATACGATCAGCCATTTTAACAAATGTAGCAAGAATTCTCCCACCTCTTCAGGTGGTGAGATGAATTGCACATCTGAGCATATCTGCTCAAAAAAATCTCTATAGTATAAAAGAAACACTTGTTCTCTCTTCCCTGATGTAGTATACTGAAAAGAACAATTAGTTCATAAATACATATCCGTCGATATAAGAAAAAGGATGATAAATATAATGGAGTTAGACCATGAAAGATGCATTCTGGGGTCAGATCTTCGGTCTGCTCAGTGCAGGCGGAGCAACGATTGAAACGATACGGCAGTATATAGAAAGCCAGGGTGAGAAGAATGAACCGCGCCGTAAAAATAAGGATCTATCCCAATAAAGAGCAGAGAGTTCAGATAGAGCAAACAATCGGCTGCAGCCGCTTTATCTATAACCAGATGCTTGCAGATAAGATCAGCTATTACCAGAAAGAAAAAAAGATGCTCCGGAACACACCGGCCGGATA
>NZ_QUJX01000031.1:14841-15272 GCF_003480785.1 Ruminococcus sp. AM26-12LB
TACCAGAAAGAAAAAAAGATGCTCCGGAACACACCGGCCGGATATAAAAAGGAATATCCATGGCTGAAAGAGGTGGATTCTCTTGCCCTGGCGAATGCGCAGCTGCATCTGGAAAGTGCGTTCCGGAAGTTTTTTCGGGAACCAGCCTGCGGATTTCCACGTTATAAATCAAAGAAGCATGCAAGAAATTCATATACGACCAATGCACTAAACGGAAATATCCTTTTGCAGGATACCTATCTGAAGCTTCCAAAGATGTCCGTCATAAGGATAAAACTTCACCGTCAGATTCCATCAGACTGGAAACTGAAGTCTGTAACTGTGAGCCGTGAGCCATCCGGGAAATATTTAGCCAGCCTTTTGTTCTGCTGTGAGAACCAAACAGTGGAAAAAAGACCGGCAGAGAGATTTCTTGGGATCGATTTTGCCAT
>NZ_QUJX01000032.1:0-14141 GCF_003480785.1 Ruminococcus sp. AM26-12LB
CGTAAGGTGTTTGCCAATGCAGTAGTGGGAGAAGCAAGAATCCCCCTACTTTAGCTGTGGGGAGTGTCAAATCAGGGGAAAATCGAAACGGACAGATTGGCTGGTAAAAAATATTCTTGCAAAGAAAGGGTGGTTTTCTCCACCGTTTCAGACGGAGAAAGAGCTGAGAGATATCCTTCAAAAACTATATAAAGAAACGGATATCCATGTTGACGGTTCTATGGTATATTTCCGTTGTGTGAAGTAATGCAATGATGCTGGATTTATAATAAAGTTTCAGATAATAAGTCTGGAACTTTATTTTTGTCTAAATGGATTATTGTCGTCCGTTCAGGTCTGGATAATGCTCGATTCTCATGTTAAGATAATAGAAAAAAAGGTTAGATGAAACTAATACAAAGAAATACCACTATGTGAAAGGAGAAGAAATTTGAATGTAAATGAAATTGCAAGTCTTGGAAGTAATGTGAAGCCTGTGATTCAGAATGAGAATTGCGCTGTTCTTATGTTAAATGATGCGACAGGAGAGGGCGTTATGACGGTTTACCGAGTAATGCCAGGTGTGATGATTTGTTTTTCAGACATGTACATGGAACAGTGCGCATCTGAATTTTATCTGTATTCTTTTGTGGCTTACCTGTATGAACTGGAGAGTGGGGCTGATTGCAGTGACGGGTGCTGCTGTTTCTCTGATTCAGGATGAAATTGAAATCGAATGGAATTTTGACGATATTTTTTCAGAACAGAGATAACTTGAGCAGGACAAGAATGATTTATCAGAAGATAATAAAGGTGCTGGGACTACCTGATGGAAACGTCAGATAGTCTTCGGCAGAAAAAAATAAAATTTTTTTGTCCTATACTTGACACATCCACATATGCTGAGGCATACGTTTTGCACCAGATGTGCAGAAGCTGGCCTAGATATCAAAGTTTTACAAATGATTATGGGACATAGTGACATAAGCATTACAATGAACATATACAATCACGTAGATGTTGCAAGAGTACAGAATGAAATAAAAAAGCTTGAAAATATAATGTAATAATCAGAGCCATTCCCTTTATCGGGCGTGGCTCTTTTATGACAATTTTTGTGACAAATAAAAGAAAATAGACGCAATCAGACGAAATATTGTTTTTCATGGAAATGCTGAAAATCCTTGTAAACAAAGTGTTCTTGATATATGATGAAACAAGTCGAAGCCCGTTGTTGCTTTATGTGGCGGAAAGCGGTGGATCAAAAATCCTGGTATAAATAATATAATAAGAAGAAACGGTAAAGCAGAAAATCTTCCTGACGGACTTGTGCTTACCGTTTTTTTTATTTCTGTCGTTCCCATACCTGGCCGATCGGGAAGGACGGAGTGGATTCTGCAAGAAAGTCTTCCAGTGCATTTTCGAAGAATTCCACGGCACGTTTGCTAGTGGACTTTGGATATTTATGCTTGATCTTATAGCAGACACGGTTTGGCGGTGTGTTTTTCAGTTCACTGATAAAAAGAGGCCGGTAATGGGAAAGCTCCAGGATCACAGACTGTGGTGCGACCATCCAGTTCCCCGGTTTTTTCCAGAGACGGTCCAAAAGTGTGATGGTATCTGCCGCAATGTGAGGCCTGGAAGCGGAGGAAAGCCAGCGGTCATGCCAGATCTGATAATTGTCATCCCAACTTAAAAACAGCTCCAGGGATGGATCCAGCTCATCGGTATGTATTGCCGGAGCCGGAATCACTGGCTGATCCGATTGTATCAGATAAAGTTTTTCTTCGAAGATTTTCTCTGTTATGATATTCTTGTAATGCAATTTGTGGTAGACAAATCCGATATCAATGCTGTGTTCTCCAAGAAGACCGTAGAGCTCTGAAGAGTGATGGGACTCGATGTTCAGGTCCAGCTTGGTCTGTTCATTTAAGATCCTGTCATACAGTGGTGCGAAAACAGCTACGTTCAGGCTGTCTGTACAGCCGATGGTAAGTAGCAGGGAATCCTGATTGCGCTGCAACTCCATAGTTTCCTTCCAGAGAGACATCCAGCGTTCCGCAAGGATGATAAAATCTGTTCCCTTGGCAGTCAGTTCCACCTGCTTGTGGCCTTTCTGACGGATCACAAGGGGAAAACCCAGTTCGTTCTCCAGAGATGTGAGCCGGTGGCTGACAGTAGGCTGGGAAAGAAAAAGAAGATCCGCTGTACGGGTGATGCTCTTGGTATTTACAATGGTGAGAAAGGTTTCGATTTCAGCAAGATTCATATGAACAGCTCCTTTTCTTTGGTGTTGTCTATAGGATGGTTTAAGCTTTGATAATATAAAAATTATTTATATTATACAGAGAAATTATTCGTTATTCAATAGTAAGCTTGTATATCAAAAGAAGAGAGGTTTTCATATGGCATTAGGATGTAGGATCAGACGAAATTTTGAAAGACCGTCAAAAGAATTAGTAGAAGCCTTCCGTGGAATTCCAGTTGCAAATATTGATGATAACTGTGGAAAGATCGCTGCCGTAGATTCCAGTATTTTCCCGCTGAACCCGAAGGCAAGACTTCTGGGAACTGCATTTACAGTAAATGCACCGGCAGGAGATAACCTTCTGTTCCATAAAGCACTGGATATGGCTCAGCCGGGAGATGTTATCGTTCTTGCAAACAAAGGAAGCAGGATAGAGTTATCCTTATCAACAACAGCCGTGGTCAGCTTGTTGTTGAGCAGGATCTGGCAGATGCTCTGAATAGTGGGAAGGTTTATGCTGCTGGTCTTGATGTTGTTTCTACTGAGCCGATCAAGGGGGATAATCCGCTTCTCAAGGCTAAAAACTGCATCATCACTCCGCATATCTCCTGGGCTGCTCAGGCTTCCAGACAGAGGATCATGGATATTACGGTTGATAATATCAAGGCTTTTCTGGATGGTAATACGGTTAACAGAGTTAACAAATAGATTTTTTTCGGTGTTTCGATTTCCTATGTATGATGTGTGAGGAAAGGACGGCTGTCTCGCTTTTTGGGGGGTGGCCGTCTTTTTCTTTGTGTGGTGGATTGAATGAACCGTACGCCGGGGATGTGGCAGCGGTACGGGCAGGGCTCCGTCGGCGGATACTGCTAAGGCTCCGGAAATCGGCTAAAAACATTGAGACAGGGGCAGAACTCGCCTCTGGCTCAGACAGCAGCCCCTGTCTCAATAACGCCGATCCCCGCAGCCTAAGCAGTATCACACCTCCTCCGCAGCAGCCCATACCGCTGCCACATCCCCGGCTGAAAATTCAACCGCAGAGAGCAGACAATAGAAGCGAATGTACATTCTGCCCAGTGCCCAAAAAACACAATATATAAAAATAAATCGGCACAGCGTTCCACGTCCAACACCGAAGAATACAGGAACCAGATCGGCACAGCATCCCACAACCAACACCGAAGCATACAGAAAACGGCCTCAAAACAATCCATAACCAATAAAGCAGCCGGCCGTATCCCCAAAAAAATAAATCGGCACAGCACCCTGCATCCAACACCGAAGCATACAGAAACTAGATCGGCACAGTGTCCCACAATCAACACCGAAGCATACAGAAACTAGATCGGCACAGTGTCCCACAATCAACACCGAAGCATACAGGAACCAGATCGGCACAGCGTCCCACATCCAATATCCAAGCATACAGACACAAGTCAACACCCTCCCCTCATCCACAACCAAGAACTCCTTAAAAAAAGCCCGAGGGGTGTGCAGAGGGGCCGCGGCTTTGCGGCCCCTTTGCGGTTTTCTTTTTGCACAAAAAAATAGCTCCTACATCGCAAAGATGTAAGAGCTAAATTCGCTGGATGGAGAAGGATTCGAACCTTCGAAGGCGGTGCCAACAGATTTACAGTCTGCCCCCTTTGGCCACTCGGGAATCCATCCGTGAACAACAAATATATTATACATAACATTTGATAAAATTGCAAGCTTTTTCTCAAAAAAAATAATAATTCCCACAGCATCAGCATTTTTGGTAAAATACTGGACTTACCAAAGGAAATCTGCTATTATGAGTACGGTTGGATATAAAGGACACGGTTTTTCCGTATCCTAATACAGGTTAGGAGGATTTTATCATGTTAGTAAACGCAACAGAAATGCTGAAAAAAGCAAAAGCAGGCCATTATGCAGTTGGTCAGTTCAACATCAACAACCTTGAGTGGACAAAAGCTATCCTTCAGACAGCTCAGGAGCTCAACTCTCCTGTAATCCTTGGTGTTTCCGAGGGTGCCGGTAAATACATGACAGGTTATAAGACTGTTGTAGGTATGGTTAACGGTATGATGGAAGAGCTGAACATCACTGTTCCGGTTGCTCTTCATCTTGACCACGGCAGCTATGATGGATGCCTGAAATGTGTTGAGGCTGGTTTCTCTTCCATTATGTTCGACGGATCTCATTATCCGATCGATGAGAACGTAGCTAAGACTAAAGAGCTGGTTAAGATCGTTGCTGAGCACAACATGTCTCTTGAGGCAGAGGTTGGTTCCATCGGTGGCGAGGAAGATGGTGTTGTTGGTATGGGCGAGTGCGCTGATCCTGAGGAGTGCAAGAGAGTTGCAGATCTCGGAATCAACTTCCTTGCAGCTGGTATCGGTAACATTCACGGAAAATATCCGGCTAACTGGCAGGGCTTAAGCTTTGAGACTCTGGATGCTATTCAGAAACTGACAGGAGATATGCCGCTTGTTCTTCACGGTGGTACAGGTATCCCGGCAGACATGATCAAGAAAGCGATCAGCCTTGGCGTTTCCAAGATCAATGTAAATACAGAGTGCCAGCTTGCATTTGCTGAAGCTACACGTAAATACATTGAAGAGGGTAAAGATCAGCAGGGTAAAGGATATGACCCACGTAAGCTTCTTGCACCTGGAGCAGAAGCGATCAAAGCTACTGTTAAAGAGAAAATGGAGCTTTTCGGATCTGTCAATAAAGCATGATGAATCGAAAATAATATATGGAAGAAGCCGGAATGGGAGCAAGCCTGTTCCGGCTTCTTTTTTCATGGTAAAATATCAATATTTTTACTATATAAAAAAATCAACATGTTTCTTGATTTTTTTATATAGTGAAAATGACCTCTTCGATTTACAATAATATCAAGTTAATCGAGAAGCTGATTTGAAGCTTATCGGTCAGGAATATGCGAAATGGACGTTTTAAGCATATCCGCGAAACAAATTGAATATCATATAAGGTAAAGGAGAGGTACGATTATGAGAATGAAAAAAGCAACAGCATTTGGTCTTGCAGCTTTGATGGCAGCTACTATGATCCCGGCAGTTCCGGCTATGGCAAAAGGGGATGACAGTGAAGGCTCTGTTTATTATCTGAATTTTAAACCGGAGCAGGCAGATCAGTGGTCAGACCTGGCAAAGAAATACACCGATGAGACTGGTGTACCGGTTACCGTTGTTACAGCTGCTTCCGGAACTTATGAGTCTACTCTGAAATCAGAGATGGCCAAGGATGAGGTTCCGACACTGTTCCAGGTTAACGGACCAGTTGGACTTGCATCCTGGAAGGATTATTGCTATGACCTGAAAGACAGCGATGTTTATAAAAATGTGGAGAGTGACGATTTCGTACTGAAGGAGGACAGCGGTGCAGTTGACGGTATCGCCTATGTAATTGAAACATATGGAATTATTTACAACAAAGCGCTTCTTAAGAAATACTGTGAGATGGATGGCGCTGTGATCAAGTCTGCAGATGAGATCAACAATTTTGAGACATTAAAGAAGGTTGCAGATGATATCCAGGCTAAGAAAGATGACCTTGGAGTTGACGGTGCATTTACTTCCGCAGGCTTTGATTCTTCCAGTGACTGGCGCTTCAAGACACACCTTGCAAACCTTCCAATCTATTATGAGTACAAAGAAGACGGAATCACATCCACAGATGCGATCAAAGGGACCTATCTTGACAACTTCAAGAACCTGTTTGACCTTTATATCACAGATTCTACCTGTGAGCCAAGCCTTCTTTCCAGCAAGACTATCGATGATGCAAATGCTGAATTTGGTCTTGGAGAGGCTGTGTTCTATCAGAATGGAACCTGGGCTTATGATAACATCAAAGATAACGAAGTAGCAGACGAGGATATGGGAATGCTTCCAATCTATATTGGTGTAGATGGTGAAGAGGACCAGGGACTTTGCACAGGCAGTGAGAACTACTGGTGCGTAAACAAAAAAGCAGATGAGAAGGATATCCAGGCAACTCTTGATTTCCTCAGCTGGGTTATCACAAGTGATGAAGGAAGAGAATCTATAAGCCAGGAAATGGGATTTACAACACCATTCAAGACCTTTGATGAGAATTATGAGTCTGCAAATCCGCTTGTAAAAGCAGCCGACGAATATGTAAAAGCTGGTAAAACTCCGGTTTCATGGAACTTTACAACCATGCCTTCTGAAGAGTGGAAAAACCAGGTCGGCAGTGCAATGCTTGAGTATGCACAGGGTACCGGCGAGTGGGATGCTGTGAAAACTGCATTTGTTGACGGATGGGCAAAAGAGTACAAAGCAGCAAATGAAGGCTGATAAGGTATAACTGAAACGTGATCACGAAGGGGTGGGCGGTTTCCGCCTGCCTCTTTTAATGAAGAGAGGATGTGTAAAGTAGGGAAGGATGCATCCTCAGGAGAAAGGAAGAGAAAACATGCAGAATAAGATGATGAAAAAGTATTTTCCGGTTTTTGTCCTGCCTACCCTGCTGGCATTTACCATTGGATTTATCGTTCCCTTTATCATGGGCGTATATCTTTCCTTCTGTAAATTTACCACAGTAACGGATGCAAAATTCGTGGGATTACAGAACTATGTGAAGATTTTTACTGAGGATGGAACCTTTGGACATGCATTATGGTACACCACCGCATTTACGGTTGTATCAGTAGTTCTGATCAATGTGATCGGTTTTGCAGTTGCGTTGCTTCTGACCAAGAAGATCAAAGGAACCAATATATTCCGTACTGTATTTTTTATGCCAAACCTGATCGGTGGAATCATCCTTGGTTATGTATGGCAGCTTCTGTTAAACGGTCTGCTTCTTCAGATCAATAAAACACTTACATATTCTTCTGTTTACGGATTCTGGGGCCTTGTGATCCTGATGTGCTGGCAGCAGATCGGATATATGAT
This sequence comes from Ruminococcus sp. AM26-12LB, assembly GCF_003480785.1. Lineage (NCBI taxonomy): Bacteria > Bacillati > Bacillota > Clostridia > Eubacteriales > Oscillospiraceae > Ruminococcus > Ruminococcus sp. AM26-12LB. The sequence continues at coordinate 7,159 of NZ_QUJX01000032.1, forward strand.
GATCATTTACATTGCAGGTATCCAGAATATCCCGGGTGAACTGATCGAGGCTGCACAGATCGATGGTGCGAACAAAGGACAGCTTCTGAAGCATGTGATCATTCCTATGGTCATGCCGTCCATCACCATCTGTACTTTCCTGACACTTACCAACTCCTTCAAGCTTTTTGACCAGAACCTTGCTCTTACAAATGGTGAGCCTTCCAATATGTCAGAAATGCTTGCACTGAATATTTACAATACCTTCTATGGACGTACCGGATGGGAAGGTGTAGGACAGGCGAAGGCCGTGATCTTCTTTATCCTGGTTGGAGCAATTGCCATGATCCAGAATCGTCTCACAAGAAGTAAGGAGGTACAGCAGTAATGAATAAAAAAGTAAAATTCAGCGGTCTGTGGACTGCGATCCTGAGTGTGGTATCTGTTGCTTATATTTTCCCGATCCTTCTGGTTTTGATCAATTCTTTTAAGAAAAAAGCATACATCAGCCGTTATCCCTTTGCAATCCCAACGGATAAAATGTTCGTAGGTCTGGAAAACTATGTAAATGGTCTCACAAAAACCGGATTTTTCCAGGCATTTGGATGGACATTATTTATCACAGTATTTTCTGTTGCGGTAATTCTGCTCTGTACCTCCATGTGTGCCTGGTACATCAACCGTGTTACCAACACGCTGACAAAAACCATGTACATGCTGTGCCTGTTTTCCATGGTCGTACCATTCCAGATGGTAATGTTTACTCTTTCCAAGATCGCAAACATCCTGAAACTGAATACTCCGTGGGGACTGATCATCATTTATCTTGGATATGGAGCAGGACTTGCGGTATTTATGTTCAGCGGTTTTGTAAAATCCATTCCGATCGAGATCGAGGAAGCTGCCATGATCGATGGCTGTACCCCGATCCAGACATTTTTTAAAGTGGTTCTTCCGGTTATGAAACCGACCTGTGTAACTGTAGCGATCCTGGAAACCATGTGGATCTGGAATGATTATCTTCTTCCATATCTGGTACTTGATATCAAGAAATATAAAACCATTTCCATTGCCATCCAGTATCTGAAGGGCGGTTACGGAACCATTGATATGGGAGCGATGATGGGCGTTCTTGTTCTTTCCATCATTCCGATCATTGCCTTCTATCTTGCATGCCAGAAATATATCATTGAAGGGGTGGTTGCAGGAGCTGTTAAGGGCTGACAAATTAGTTGAATAATGTTAAAATGAAAGAAAAACGGCCTGCTCTGCGTGCTTTTACGTGGATCAGGCCATATTTGGCGAGGTGAGGAATGTACAGAGTTTTGGTGGTAGATGATGAAAAACTGGAACGTGACGGAATCCGCTTTCTTCTGTCTATGGAGGAGGGAGAGTGGGAGATTTATGAGGCGGCTAATGGCAAGCTGGCATTAAATGAGCTGAGAAAGCATCCGGTGGATCTGATGCTGACAGATATCAAAATGCCGCATATGGATGGTCTGGAGCTTTCAAAAAAAGCAAGAGAGGAATATCCGGATCTGGAAATTATCATTTTCAGCGGTTATGGAGATTTTGCTTTTGCTCAGGAGGCGATCCGCTATGGTGTGACGGATTATGTACTGAAACCGGTGGATCCGGACCGCTTTCATGACACCATACAGAAGATCCAGAAGGAGATCGCATCCCGGAAAAATAAAGAGCAGCAGTCCATAAAAGAAAAGAGCTTTCTTCAGCAGTATTTTCTGTTGGGCTACATTTATTCCGGAGATCAGGAGCGTCTGAAGGAAGCGGAAGGAATTGTGGATTTTTCTGTCTGGGAGCAGTGGCACTGTGCAATTCTTATTGAATCGGATGAAGCTTTTTTTGATTCTGCCAGTGATGAGGTTCCCCTTGAGATCCGGGAAGAGCTTCGCCGTTCTTTCTTCTATTTGAATCTTAATGGCCGTCAGTCTTTGCTTCTTTTTAAGGATGTGTACTGTGATTATGTCCTTGTGGCAAAAAATGTCTATAATCTTCTGAAGCGTCTTCATTCTGTTCGCTTTCATCTGGCTGTAAGCCGGCGTTTTGACGGATATCAGGAACTGCCGGAAATCATGGAACAGCTGGAGCAGCAGATGGAAGAAAAATTTTATCATCCGGATATTCATGTCTATACCAGCGAGGAGGACGAGGAAAAAAATACCGGAGAAGAGGAGCAGGATTCCAGGCTCATGGAAAAAATCTCAGAAGATATTTCCAGAAAGGATGTGAAGCAGCTGTGGAGCCATTTCCGCAGCCTGGCATCCAAATATCAGTCCAATACCCAGTTTTCGGCCATGTATGTGAAATTTGTTTTTTCCAATGTGATAAGGGAGCTGTTTCAGGAGAATCGTTTTGCCGGAGAGCACAGGCTGGATCTGGAGGTGGATCATCTGTATGGCTGTTCTACCATTCAGGAGATCATTGAGGTTACAGAAAAAAATATCCGCCAGTACGAGGAGTTCCTAGACCGTTCCATGAGCGAATCCAGAGATGAGGTGGCAGCAGTCAAAAATTATATTTACAATCACTATGCGGAAGATCTGAATCTGGAAACACTGGCAGAAAAGGTATACCTTTCGTCCGGCTATCTCAGCTTTATTTTCAAGAAGGAGACGGGGATGAACCTGAATCGTTTTATCCGTGTGTTCCGCATGGAAAAGGCCAAGGAGCTTCTACGAACTACCAACATGAAAGTAGCCATGGTCAGCGAGCAGGTAGGATTTGCCAATTCTTCGTATTTCTGCCGGAGCTTCCGGGAATATTACGGAAGCAGCCCGGAGTCCTATCGGAAAGGAAACAATGAGGATGAAGAGTCTTCTGAAGAAGTATAATAATATGAAATACCGGTACAAGCTGACAAATCTTCTTGTGGTGGTATCCCTGGTGCCGATGACTGTGTTGGCACTGTATAGTCACAGTCGTATGAGTAGTCTTGTACGGAAAAATGAGATGGAGGATATGTACTCCATTTTGGAGCAGACCAGAGAAAACATTGACGGGCAGATCGAAATTTATGCCAGCCTTTTGAATTATCTTACCTATTCTCCTGAAATCCAGGAGGTGATCTTCAACAAAGATATGGATCGTTATACTGCATATGAACAGTATACGGAAGTTGTGGATCCGCTGTTGACGGTGCCGAAATCCTACCACGAAGCAATTCTGGGGATACATCTTTTTGCAGAAAGCATTCCCGTGCGCCATGAATATACCTTGGCTCCGCTTTCAGAGGTTGATGGGGAATGGTGGAGTGACAAATTAAATAATACCGTGACGGTTCAGTGGATCGTGGACCGGGATAATCGTCAGATCGCGGCAGTCAGGGAAATATATGATGGTAAGATCAGGGAGGCTGTGCTCTGTATTTTGTTGGATTACGGAAAAGTATTCCAGCCTCTGGCTAATATTATTGAACGGAATTCCGGAGGCTTTGTGGTGGATGATCAGCAAAATATCGTCTATCATGGAGAAAATCTGGCTGCCAGTGATATTTCAGCACAGAAAGAAACCGCAAAAAAGCTGGATCGTCTGAGGGAAGAATATACCTATGTCAGCAGCAGCGGACATGAAACAAGATGGACCTATTATTTTTACAAACCTCCGGCTGTGATCGAGAGCTCGGTTTCAAAAGTATTGATCAGTGAGATCCCACTGATCGGCTTCTGTGTTGTGATCATCATTGTGCTTGGAATGACGTTTTCTAAGCTGTTTACCAGAAAGATTGAGCAGCTTACCAGAAATATGGAACAGGTGAACCAGGGAAGCCGTGAAGTTACGGTTTACAGTGATTCTGGAGATGAGGTAGGACAGCTGGTGAGAAGCTTTCACCATATGATGGATGAAATTAATCGACTGATCGAAGAAGTGTATGAAAATAAGATCGCTCTGAAGGAATTTGAACTGAAAGCGTTGACTGCCCAGATCAATCCCCATTTTCTTTATAATTCTCTTTCTATTATAAACTGGATGGCGATTAAGAGCCGTCAGAAGGAGATCAGCCGTGTGACACTGGCATTATCTACATTTTACCGGACAGCGCTCAGTAAGGGAGCAGATATGGTGACTGTGGAAACCTGTATTCGGAATATCGAAGCTTATCTGGAAATCCAGCTGATCATGCATGACAATGATTTTAAGGTGGAGTGGAATATCGATCCGTCTGTTCAGCAGGAGTTGGTTCCGAAGCTTGCCCTGCAGCCCATCGTTGAGAATGCTCTGGAGCATGGCCTGGATGTGAAGGAGGAAGGGGAAAAGCTTCTGAAACTTTATTTCTTTGAAGAGAATGGAGATGTAGTGATCCGGGTTGAAGATAACGGAATAGGGATGGAGCAGGAGCAGGCAGAAAAGCTGCTCACATATCAGGCAAAAGGCTATGGTCTTAAAAATGTCAATGACCGTATGTGCATTTTATATGGAGAGAAATATGCCATCCGGATCCTGAGCAAGGTAGGCGAGGGGACAAGCGTTGATATGAGGATCCCGAAAGAGGTAAAAAAAGATGAGACTTAGTCTGGGAAAAACAGTGGTATTTCTGAGTACGATACTGAGCCTGGCACTTTTGACGGGGTGTTCTTTAGGAACTGCAGAAATGGAAAAAACAGATATAGATGTTCTGTCCGAAAAGAGCAGTAAGAGCTGGGAACAGGCAGAAACCACGCCTCTGGGGAAATATCCGGAGCTTGTAACTTATACTCTGGGACAGATGAAAGGGGCTAATAATTCTAATCTTCCGGACGGGCAGACTTATGAGGACAATGCATATACCCGGTATCTGAAAAAAACACTGAATATTCAGAATAAGAATGTTTTTATGGAGAGTGAGGAGCGGTATGACGAAGCCCTGAACATCCTGGTCAAAGATCGGAATCTTCCGGATATTTTTCTGGTGTCGGACAGGGAAACTCTGGAAGAACTGGTTGAAAATGATCTTATCGAGGATCTGACGGAAGTATATAAAAGCTGCGCTTCCGATAAAATAAAGGAAATGTATGAGAGCTATGGAGAGGAACTTTTGGCATCCGGGACTTTTGACGGAAAACTGTATGCACTTCCGGAGACTGCCATTGATGATGGGCCGCAGCTTTTATGGCTGAGACGTGACTGGATGGAGCAGCTGGGACTGAAAGAACCGAAGACTCTGGAAGAGGCTTTTTCAGTGATCCGTGCGTTTCAGGAAAACCGGATGGGTGCAGAGGATGGTGAAGATCCTGTGGGACTTGTCTGTGATCCGGGACTTGTGGGCACGGTCAGCACCAGCTATTCGGTGGACTCTGTGTTTGAAAAGTTCGGGGCATATCCGCAGCAGTGGATTGAAAATGCAGATGGAGAAATTGTCTATGGATCGCTGACGGAGGAGACAAAGGAGGCTCTGGGGTATCTCAGAGAGCTTTACAGGCAGGGAATACTGGATTCGGATTTTGCTTTACGTGCACAGAATAATATCCGTGATCTTGTGGTGAATGGAAAATGCGGAGCGTTTTTCGGGCTCTGGTGGACTCCGAATAATCCTCTTATGGATGAGTATCGGAAGAATAAAGAGGCAGACTGGGAACCGTATTATCTGACTGCGGATGTAAAGCGGACTGTGGAGGTATACTCTACGTTTCGAGATAATAAATATGTAGTTGTGCGTAAAGGGTATGAGCATCCGGAGATCGCAATGAAGATTTTGAGTGTGTTGTTTGACCATTCCAGATATGAGGCAGAGGATGCGGATGAGATGAACACTTATTTTGCCTTGAATGTGGATCCTACGGCGCGTCCGCTAATGATCAATGTAGATTACAATGAGGCTACCTATATAGTGACAAAGCATATCCGTGAGGTTCTTTATAGTCCGGGCGATGAGAAGACCAGGGAGGATCTCAGTGCCATTGAGGCGTCTTATTTTGATGCGTGTAAGGAGTATCTTAAGGCGGAGGTGCCTTCGGTAGAGGCCTGGGCGGCGTATAAGTCCAGGATTTCGGCGGTGGGGCTTCTGGTGGATGCGAATTACCGTGCTCCGGAGAAGAAGTATCTGGGGGATGGTGACGGGGAGATTCCTCAGACTTTGCGTTTGCTGGAGAAGAACGCATTTATCCAGATCATTATGGGGAGGATGCCTGTGAGCTCTTTTGACTCTTTTGTGGAAGATTGGTATCGTAAGGGTGGAGACAGTCTTACGGAGCGGGTTCGGGAAGGGCTTGTGGACTCGTGAGGCGGATGTATAGAGGGACGCCAGAGGAAGGTGGCATCGCTCCAGGCAGGGACTCCGTCGGGGGATACTACTAGGGCTCCGTGAGACGGCTAAAAGCATTGTGGCAGGGCCAGAACTCGCCTCCGGCTCAGACAGCAGACCCTGCCACAATAACGCCGTCTCCCGCAGCCCAAGTAGTAATCACCCCTCCTCCGCAGCTGCCCGGCCCGATGCCACCTTCCTCTGGCTGACGCTTCCAGCCGACAGGAAAAAACATGCGGGGGATGGAAGCGGCCTGGGCGTCCTGTCCTGAAATGTCAGACTGGTACAGAATATTCCTATAAGTATCGAAGAATACAGAAACGGGATCGTCACAGCGTATCACCATAAATATCGAAGAATACAGGAACTAGATTGGTACAGCGTATCACCATAAATATCGAAGAATACAGGGACCAGATCGGCCCAGCGTATCACCATAAATATCGAAGAATACAGGGAATAGATCGGCCCAGCGTACCACTATAAGTACCGAAGAATCCCAGAACCAGATCGCAGATCGGCATAGCGTACCACCATAAGTACCGAAGAATACAGAAACCAGATCGGCACAACGTTCCATTCTGAGTACCGCAGCATACAGACAAAAGTCAATAACGCAGCACACACAACAACGAAGAACTATTTCCGTGCCCAAGAGGGTGGGGGTGCAGGGGGAGGGCCTTCGGGCCAATGCCATTTAGATAGAACATTTTGTAGATGATTCTTTATGTTACATTCTGTAATGTTTTGATATTTGGAGTGCTTT
>NZ_QUJX01000033.1:0-13394 GCF_003480785.1 Ruminococcus sp. AM26-12LB
TGCAACTGAATACTGTGATTATCTGAACCAGATCTTCAACAAGTTCCGGCTGTTCGGATTTTTCAGTATTATCAATAATCTCAATCTCACAATTATAAAGCGAAGCGATATATTCTATCAATTCAAAACCAAATCGCAATAGCCGATCTTTATATAAAACAACAACCTTTTCAACCTGATTTTGAGATATTCGCCTGATCAATTCCTGGAGTTCTTTTTTCTTATAATTAATTCCGGAACCGATATCACTTATTATCTCAAATGGCTGTCCTTTTGCCAGAAGATATGTCTTAACATTATCAATCTGTCGTTCCAGATCATCTTTCTGTTTATGGCTGGAAACGCGACAATATCCAATTGTAATGCGATTTTTAGGCTTTACATTTATTACCTGGTTGAGTTGCTCGTCAGAATAATATCTATAGCCGCTTACTGTAGTATGATGCGGATGAAGTTTTCCATTGGCATCCCAATTTCGTAATGTCTGGGCGGATACGCCTATAATTTTTGAAAATTCATGTATAGAATAATATTTACTCAAAGCATCAGCTCCTTTCCATAATATTCCACTCTAATATCTTATAAAACTCAACATGTACTTATATGATTTTATAATTTTATAATTTATATTTAACTGTTAATAACCTCCTGAAAAATTCTATTTGCTTCACCTTATCATATTTTGGGGGTGGCGTACATATATTAATGTAAATTATGAGACGATTTGATTTTGTGTAATTGAGTGGATGGATTGAATAGTGCGAATAATCTATAAAAGAAGTGGCGGAAATACCAGCAATGATATTTCCGCCGTTTTACAACTCCGAATATCCTATCCAGAGCTACTTTGTGTTCAGAGTATATGTTATAAAATCAAATTTTATGAAATGTAAAAAGGAACTCGTCCAGAGCCCCTTTCCTTTGAATAAGTAATAATATCTTTCTCACTCCGGAAAAAGACTTCTTTGTACTTATATGATACTGGTTCAATTACTCCTTGTCAATATTTATTTTTATCTTTGTAATGTGTTCTGTCAAAGAAATATCATCTGGCAATTCAAGAATTTTCCTTAGTTCAGCAAGTTCGTCCTGTGCCTTATTACGTTCTTCTTTTATTTTTGAAATATATTGCAATTTATCATCCATTGAGGTGGTAAATTTCGTTGCAATCACGCACCCTATGGGTTAAAAGAGATGCAGGAGCCGCGACGCCTGCATCTCTTTCATCTATAAATGTGATCTATTGCGAATGAATAGGTTTTTTATTTTGCAATAAACATAAGCAGGATCAATACTTTGCTAATAATTTTTTCCAGGGTTTATAGCCTTTCATATAAGCAAAGTCTTCTTCATTTTGGAAGCCTGCAATCAGTTCTTTTTTCATTTCTTCAGCATATGGATTTTCTACATCTTGGAATTTTATATGTTTATATAATCTTGATTTCTGAAAATCACAGATTGTATCGACATTCTCCAGCAGTTGTTTTATTACCTTAAAAGTATCTTCTACATTTTGTTCTGCCACCACAACATTAAACATGGTTGCACATTCATTGTATTTTCCCATCTCAAAAATACCTGCTAATGCATACATTTTCTCGGCCAGGAATCTTGCGGATTTATGATCTTTATTGTCAAGAGCTTTTGTGATCATCATGCCAAAGGCAAGATTCAAAGTAGTATACTCTGAAAGAATTATATTTTCCAGTTTTTCATATGCTTCTTCTGTTTTTTCCTGTTCCATGTATAATTGCCCAAGTCTTAGTTTTTTCATGGGATCATAGTCGGAAAAATAGTTCAGATATTTTTCTGCCATTTCATAATTCCCTTTTCGCAAGTAGAATCCGAACAGAGAATCTGCCGCATGGTGCTGGATTTTTTCGTCCTTGTCATTTAGTGCCATTTCGTACCAGGAATTAATCTGTTCGTCGTACTTATCGGGATGCTCACACTGACCTATGATTCTTCGCGAGTCAAGCATCACCGCCACCTGCCAGATAAGCATGTTGCAGTTAGGGTAATCTTTTATGATATTTACTGCCCATTGATAGGTCTTTTCGTAACCTTCTGCTGAAAACATTTTGTCCATTTCCTGAATAAGTTCTGTAATTTCAACGTCTGTCAGATTTTCATGAAAAGACAACAGGGTATCAAGGGAAATATGTAGCAGTCTTGCAATTGGTGCTAACAGTTCAATATCTGGATTGGAGTTCCCCGTCTCCCTTAATTAAAGATATTGTTGGGTAAAAAAGAAAGGTCAGTCGATTTTGCCGATGAAGCGGTAGTAGATTTCTACTTCCTGCTCACGGCTTCCGTCCTCGCCCTTGACAGCTTCGTGGACGGTTATTTTTTCAATTAGAGTGTTCAGAAGTTCGGCGGTCAGCTCCACAGGGTTGACATACTGTTTCATCAGGGCAATCCACTTTTCAGCATCCGCTGCGGTCTGTACGGCGGCTTCCATCGTTTCGTGAAGCTGTCTTATTTTTGTTTCAAGCTCCTTTTGCTCGTTCTGGTACTTCTCGGACAGCATATTGAAGTTATACTCGGTTATGCGTCCGGCAGACCAGTCCTCATACATTTTAGCAAACAGCCCGTCAACCTCGGCTTTACGCTTCTCTGCCTTTTTCAGCTCCGCAGCCTGCTTTTTCTTCGCAGAGTTTCTTTCCCTGTCGCTGGCATTGAGCAGGCGTTTCAGCAGATTGTCCTCGTCTTTCTGTGCCAGCATAGACCAGTATTGCAGTCTTGCAAGCACATAGGCATACAGTACATCATAGCGGATATAGTGCATGGAACACTGGCGTAATCCCTGCCCGTTCTTGCTGCAATGGTAGTACCCGTATGGGTTCTTATTCTGCTTGTTTTCCCCATAGGCTAAAGACCATCCGCAGTCTGCACATTTTATCAATCCTGCGAAAATCTGTGTCGTACCGTTTCTGCGTTTCCTGCGTCTGCTTGCAATCAGCTCCTGAACTTTTTGGAACACTTCTTCAGAAATGATGGCTTCGTGGGTATTTTCCACACGATACCATTCTTCCTGCGGCTTCCGCACCTTTTTCTTGTTCTTGAATGAAATGTTGCTCTGCTTGTTGTGAATGCTGTGACCGATGTAGGTTTCCTCTTTCAAAATGCTCTTGACCTGTGCTATCGTCCACGCATAGGCTTTTTCTGCGGGCGCACCGGCGTAGATATTGGCGAAAGTCCCGTATCTTTCATAGTTCAGCCAGCCGGGGGTAGGTACTTTTTCCTCCACCAGAATCCGTGTAATGCTGGCGGCTCCACGCCCGTGTACAGCAAGGTCAAAAATCTTCTCTACAATCCAGCGTGTTTCCGGGTCGATCAGAAGATGACCTTTTTTGTCCGGGTCTTTTACATAGCCCAGCGGTGCATAGGCTCCATAGTGTGCGCCATTGGCAAATCTTGTGTGCATGGCAGCCTTGACCTTTTTGCTGGTCTGTCGGGCGTGCATTTCATTCAGGATGTTTAAGAACGGTGCAAGCTCGCTTTCTCCGTTGATGGTGTCCACATTGTCATTGATGGCAATGTAGCGTACTCCCTTGCTGGGGAAATAGATTTCCGTGTACTGACCGGTCAGGATATAGTTTCTTCCCAGACGGGATAAGTCCTTTGTGACAACGCAGTTGATTTTCCCGTCTTCGATGTCATCAATCATCCTTTGGAAACTTGGACGCTCGAAATTTGTCCCACTCCATCCGTCGTCAATGTACTCGTCTACAACGGTCAGCCCATGCTCTGCGGCATACTGTCTAAGCATCATGCGCTGGGTCTGGATACTGCCGCTTTCCCCCTGTAATTCATCGTCACGGCTCAATCTCAAATATAGTGCAGTGTTATAAATCGTTGTATTGTATGGTTGTTTCACGGTTAAAAATCCTCCTTCTAAAAGAAACAACCCACGCTTATACAATACTCGCTGGTACAAGTATATCATAAGCGTGGGCTGATTGACAGTCGTTATTCCGTATTTTTTCAGGAAGCGGCGGCAGCGTGCTGGATCACATCTTCCAGCAGGCTGTCAAGCGGCTTCCCATCCTGTGCGAAATGCTCCGATACCTTGATACGGACTTTCCCCATGACAAAATACTGGGTGCCGTCTTTTTCGGTAAGCAGGGTGCCGCTGTTTTTGTTATTGCTCTCGTTTTTGCTTTTTGCCATAGGCAGTTACCTCCATAAATGAAATATGCCCGACAAGGGAATGTCAGACAGGTGTACAGCCGCAGACTGTCTCCGTGTCAACCAAACCGTGTCAACCGGCAGAAAAGACTTTGAAAACAATCCATAGGCGCTCTATTATTACTTTTTACTTTTTCTTTGATTTCTTGGTTGACATGGTTGACAAAGGAGAGAAATGCCCCAAATATCAGGCTTTTCCCCGTCAACCGGCTGTCAACCAAAGCGTCAACCAAACTGTCAACCGGTGGCTTTTCAGAATGGAAGTTCCATTTGCCGGGCTTCTTCTTCCGTGATTTCCTGAAAACCGTCCCCCTCCGGCGGAGCTTGGTTGACACGCTCCCAGCCTTTTTGAGAACCGTATTTCTTATACCGCTTCGGGCTTTTGTAGGCTACCCAGCCCTGTATGATGCCGCCCGCAATGCCGGTATTCATAATCTCGCAGATTGCCCGTGTCTCCCAGTCTGCCGGGGAATTTAAGTTCCCCAGCGCTTCCTCATAAAGCTGCTTGGAACATACCCTGTCGCCGGTGTAGTCCTCCAAATAGGCGTAGATCATGCCGGCCTGTGTGTCTTCCTGCATAAAGTCCTGCTGGTGGGCGTTCAGGTATCGGTTCATTTCCATGCTGAATGACAGCTTATACTTCCCACTGCGATAAACCGTCATGGCTTCCGCCCACATCTGTTCGATATACGCCCTCGCCGCCGCTTCATCGTCCAGTATGTGAACCTCCGCCCGTTCCGGGTACACCGTCACGGGGAGAAAGCGCCGGTTGCCGGTGCGGTCACGGGGCAAAAAGTCCTGCCGGTTGGTCGTCCCTCCAAATACACATTGCCGCAGCCGGTCTGCCGGATGTGTCTCATACGGCACTTTGTAGGTTTCTTTCTGGCGGCTTAAGAATGACTTGATTTCCTCAATACTCTTGGCGTTGGCTGTGGCAATCATCTCCGACATCTCGATAATCCAATGCCCTTGCAGCTTGCGGTACACATTTTCATCGTCCAGCTTTTTCAAATCGTCTGAAAACCATTCGTCCCTGCCTGCCAGCAGCCGGAAAAAGGTAGATTTCCCGGCTCCCTGACCACCAACCAGACAGAGCATGACCTCAAACTTGCTCCCCGGTCTGAATACCCGCCGGATGGCTCCCATCAGGAACAGTTTCAAGGCTTCATAGGTGTATTCGTCCGTATCGGCTCCCAGAAAGTGATGCAGGGCGTAACGGATGCGCTCTGTGCCGTCCCATTGCAGGCTGTTCAGGTAATCCCTGACTGGATGGTAGCGGTTTTCATTGGCAACAATCTTGATGGCGCTCTGCACCTTTTTCTCGCTGGTAAGCCCGTAATTTTCTTCCAGATACAAAAGCAGGTAGTTCATGTCCATGTCGGTCAGCGTGGTACTGGTGCGCTCCCAGCCCAGCGGCTTCACAATGTCAATCTGCTCCGTCAAAAGGTTCAGGCGCAGCGCCCCGCGAAACAGAGGGTCACGCTGGAACACCGTCAGGCAGTTTCGGATGCTGTTCTTCACGCCGCCTTTCTGCGTCCCCTCTAATGTTTCCCGGATTTCTGCCGGTGTCTGCGCCGGTTCCATTGTGTCCATCGTCCTTTTGACCGCTTCCTGCGTTTCCGGCGGCAAGCTCTGAAATTCGCTGTTCAAGCCGCAACACCTCCTTTCCCTGTGCGGCGATCAATGCCGCTTTTTCTTCTATTTCTCCGTATAACAAAATATCCAAAAGGTATTCTGTGTAGCTTATCCTCTGCAACGCTTCCACAAAAAGAGGATGCCAGATGGCATCCTGCGGCTGTGGGGCGTGTGCTGTTTTCCAATGCTCCAGCAGGCGCAGATAATCGCATAGCACCCGGAAACAATACCGTTCCGTTTCCTGAAATCTCTGCTCCGCTGATTTTTGTCGGGGCTGTGACCTGTTGTGACGCTTCCTATCTGGCGGCGCATTGCCGGATTTCTCATAGGAAACGCCGAAGTCCTCCGCAAGCCTGACCGCAGCTTCCCGTTTCCCCAATCCATGCAGCAAAGCGGCAAAGTCGATCACATCCCCGGAAGCCCCGCAGCCGAAGCAGTAAAAGCGGCTGTCCACTTTCATGCTGGGCGTGCGGTCATTGTGGAATGGACAGCAGACCATGCCGTTTCTCCCCACCCGGATTCCATAGAATGAAGCAGCCTGCCGGGTGGTAACAGACTGTTTCACCGCTTCAAATACATTCAAATGCTCCCTCCATAAAAATACTGGTAGCGGTAAAGCTGCCGGTTATATCATAGCTCCATCTCATGTTTCTTTCTCTGTACTGCCTGTGGCTGCTCCCTCCGGCGCAGTGCGGTATCTACGGCGTTCTGCACCTGCCGTAGCCGTATGACTTCCTCCCGGAGTGGCTTGTGCTGCGGAGACAGTTCGGCATACTCTGTTTTTAACTGTGCGTATTCCTGTTTCCATGCTTTCAGGGCAATGGGTTTTCCGTCCAGTTTTTCTTTCAAAATACGGCGGGCGGCATAAAACAGCCGTAACTCCGCATCGTGGGATGTTTCAAATTTCTCCCTCTGTTTCTTAAACTTGATATTGTTCAATTCCGTATGAACAGGTTTTAGCCGCTGGTAATTCTCGCCCTCCCGTATCAATTCCTGCAATTCCTTTATCCGGGCAGATTTCTTTTTCATGGAGTCGCTTAACGCTTCAAATTCTTCGTTGACAGAGGAAAGACGCTCCTGCAAATCCTCTAATGTGAGCAGCTTGTTTTCCGTCAGATAATTGACGGCTTCGGCAAACTGCTTTAAGTTTCCGGTTCTGGCTTTATTGCTCCATGCCCCTGCGTTGCGCTGGTTGTAATAAGCGATCAGCAGGTCGGCAAGGTTCGGTGTCTGTGGTTTGGAAAGTTCTTCTTTTACCTCTGCCATCCAGACAAACAGGGCTTTGATCTTCTTCCTCACATCCTGCATGAGCCGGTTGGTGGCTTTAATCCAGCGGTTCAGTTCCCCTTTCTCGGTGCGGATGCCCTTTGCTTCCATCTGCCGGACATTAGCTCCCTCGTGGACAGTAGGTATCAGGTCAAGCCCCTGCCGCACATAGGAACGGTGGTCGATACGCACATCCAGTCCTTTTTCCTCAAATTTTGTATTAACGGCAGCCGCCCACTGCTCCCGCCAGTGTTCCAGTGTTTCCGGCTCGTGCCAGTCTGTTGTGTGGACAGCATTAAACATATAATCGCCATTTTTATCCCGGATTCGGTTTCCATCTTCATCAAGAAGATATTCCCGCCGCTGTTTTTGTCCCCATGTGCCATCCGGGTTCAAAGGGCGCATGGTTGTCATCACATGGAAATGCGGGTTTGGGATACCGCCGTCCTCTTTCTCCGGACTGTGAAAAGCAAGATCGGCAATCATGCCTTTTGCCACAAACTGCTCCTGCACGAACTTCCTCGCCAGCTCCATGTTTTCTTCCAGCGTCAATTCATTCTGCATGGCAATATCAAAGGAATAGGCAAGCTGTGCTTTTGGATGTTTCTCGCAGTTCTCCACAGCATTCCAGAGGGTCGCCCGGTCAAGATATATTTCCGGCGCATGGGGCGGCAGCATGATTTCCGAAGCGATCACGCCGCCCTTTTTGGTGTAGTCGCTGACTTCTCCATAGTAGCTGCTGTAAAGACGCTCCCCGGCTCGGTAGGCTGCGCTGGCAATGGCGCTCTGACCGGCGCTGCGCTTTATCTGTGCGATTGAAAAATGATAAAGTGCTATCCTTAGTCACCGCCTTTCTCCTGCCCGGAAATACGGGCGTGGTTTTCTGCGGCAGACCGGATGAAAGGCTCCGCCTGCGGCAGATTCAAAATGCTTTCCATGAGGGAATAAAATTCCGTTTCGGTCAGCTCCTTTGTCTGTGGCACAATGCTCTCAACGGCTGCCCCACGGGTAATTAGCCGGTGCGTCCTCTGTTTCCGGGAACCGCTTTCCAGATACGCCTGCCGGTTTTTCAAACGCTGCATTTTCCGTTTTTCCCGTTCCAGCAGGACAGTGGTTTTTTCATATTCCTGCTTTAACTGTTCCAAAGATTTTTCCATGTTCTCACATCCTTTGCTGATAAGATAAAGAAAGACCATCCGCAGACAGTCCGTGTGTCAGTGCTTCTATAAAACCCGATGAAAAGGGAAAACCGCAAAGCGGATTTCTCTTTGCGGCGGGTACACAGGGGATAGCCGCTTTAGCGGCGCAAGGGGGTGTAGCCACCTTGTCGGAGCAAAGCGAACGCAGACCTCGGATTGCTGATTTTATCAGCGGCAGAGGTAAGCTCCGCAGGACGCACGATACATGGTCTTTAGACTATGTATAGAAGTGCGCCCTTAGTTCCTAAGGGATTTTGCCGTTTCCGGCAGTTTTGTCCTTTTTCTTGGAACGCTTGGAAAGATACTTCGGGCAGTCAACCACAACCGCCCGGAAGCTCTGTTTACATTCGTGCTGGCATTTCCGGCACAGTTCGTTGTAAGTGATACGGCTGCGGTCATTTAAGAAGAAAGACCATTCCAGCCGCCGCTTGTTGCTCATTCTTGCCATAACCGGCTCCTTTCTCCATTTCTACCTGATGTACACAGATAGGCTGTTTTGGTGTAGCGTTTCGGTATCATTTTTAAGTTTTTTTCCCTCTGTATGCTCCTTTGGAAAGTGCGGCAGTATTGCAGTCAGGGAATGATACCTCACGCTTATTTGTCGCTTCTCGGTACGGTTTCGGAGCCTTTTGCCATCCATTCAAAGAAAGCAATTTTGCTGACCTTGATAAGCCTACCCCTGCGGAACGCCGGAAAGCCGGGTGTGTGTACTAGCTCATAGGCGCTCGCTCTTGAAATTCCCATAATCCGCTGAATGTCCGCCACATCCAGAACCAGCGGTAAATCCTCGTAGCTGTTCAATCTCTTTTTATCGTTCATTCTGTTCCTCCCATAAATCAAATAGGTTAAAATGCTTCCTGTTGCCGTTCTCCCCAAAAGCCGTTTTCCTGCCCCATTCCTGCGGTGTTTCCCTGCATTGGTGCGCCGAATGCGTCACTTCTCCTGCCGGTCATATCCCTTTTGGACGGTCATTCACTTGTCAAGGTACTGTGCGGTACGAAATTACCAACCGCAATCATCATAGCGTACTATCCTTGACAAAACAATGATTCTGCGATACCATGAGTGTAACGGATATAACTGAATTATATAATTACCATAAACAAAGGCAGGGGATAGGGATGGAGAATCAGTTTATACGGCATGAGCCATGTTTTGAGAGGATTTTGTTTGTCCTGACGCTGGACAGGAAGAAAATGAAAGAGCGGATTTTGATTGGGGAAGAACAGCAGATCCGCTTCCGTCTGAACGGGAGCCAAAACGCAGAGGTGCTTTGTGATATGACACGCCCACTGGGAACTTTTTTGATAAACTTTGAGCGTGACACGGACAGAGACTGGAACTTATACGGGCTTTCTCCGCTGCGGCAAGCTCTCCACTCCAACCGATGGAAACAGCCGGAGCTGGAGCAGGCGGCAAGCGAATTTCTTTGGGAGAAATATCTTAGCAACGACCCTCTGAAAATGTATGTGGCGTTCCGTATCTGGAACAGCTATCTGCTTGCCAGAGAACCCCGTGACCGTAACGCTGCCTGTGACCGCTTCATGGATAAAATGAGCAGCCTGGCCGGGGTATTCCATAACGAAGCCATGACCTTTGACAGGGAGACAGGAAAACCGAAACATTTTCAAGCTGGCAGCCTTTATTTCAAAGGCGCACCGTCAGAAGATACCCGGCTTGACCTCTGGTTCCCGGACAACCGGCGCACAGAAGAATGTGTGTCTGCCTATGCGTCCCTCTCCCCGTTGATTACCTATTATTTGAACCGGCTGAATGACTGGGGACTTTGCTTCCGGCGGTGCAAGGTCTGTGGGAAATATTTTCTGGCAAAGAGCCAGCGGTATGAGCTGTGCAGCGATAAGTGCCGAAAAGCACAGGCGCTTCAAAACAAGCGGGACTTTGACGAGAGGGCAAGAGAAAATAACTATGACCTGCTTTATAAAAATGAATGCCAGAACTGGCGCAACAAAATAAACCGGGTAAAAAATACCGCAGGCTTTCCGGCTGACCGTCTGGAAAAAATACAGGCTTCCTTTTCCGACTTTAAGAAAGAAGCCTTACAGAGAAAAAAGGCTGTAAAAACAGGAACGGCCAGCCCGAAAGAATTTACGGACTGGCTGTATCAGCAGAGTAATGTAATTGTTGAGCTGACCGAGATATGAAAAACTTTCTATCGTCAATTTCGCATTATTGCAATAACAGATTGCTTCTTCCATGAATGGTAATATTATCATCAAACTTTTGGAAGAACTATAAATGTCCGAGGTGCCTTTGATTTCGACAAAAAAACAGGCTGAATTGTTACAAAGCTCGGACATTTCAAAAATTTTTTGAGAAATGGCGAAAAAAGCGGGGCAGCACACGCCGCCCCGCCGATCCCATACGGTTATTCCATCGCCCGCATTTGTTCGATCAGGGATTGCTTTTTCTGTCTGCGGATTGTCCATACAGACAAGATCAGTTCCATTCCGAACAATACCAGAATGAACAGTCCCATTTCCAAAACCGGGAATTTGTAAGGCACTACATTTCCGGCAAAAGCTCCTATACTCATTTTTCTGCAAGCAAAGATGGAAGCCGGAAGCCCAACGATCAGCGTCGCCAATGTTGCAAAGAGCGCATAGCACAGCCCCTCACAGATGTTCATTTCACATAGCTGTTTTTGTGTTAGGCCGATAGAACGCAGAATACTGTTTTCCTGCTTTCGGGCTATCTGGTTAGAGAGTGTCGTATTGATAAGGTTGATAACGCCAAAGAGAAATACCAACCATGAAAGTATCTCCATACTGCCAAACGCAAAAGAATTTGTCATTTCTTCATATTCAATCACTGTATTGATTTCATCTAAGGCAATATTACTATGGCTGGCAACAATATTTTTCAATTCAGCTCCCACATAGTCCGTTTTTTTCGGATCGTTTACAATGCTCCATGAATAGTCGAAAGAAGCGATTTCCGGGTGCAGTTCATGGAACAATGCTTCTGGTGCGAAAAAGAGTACTCCATCGAGGGCCAGTTTTCCATGCCCGGAAGGCGTCTTGTTGGAATCAAACAATCCTGATACAGTGACGGAAACAGGCGGTTGCCCCTCTCCAAAATAAAAGTCAACTGTTGAACCAACACCCATATCCTCATTCTGCTTTAGCACATTATAGTCAATTACAATACTACGGGAATCTTTTGGCATCGTTCCTGCTGTCAGAGCCGCTTCAACTGTTGCATAATTCTGGTCGGTCAGCATATCACACATACCACCGCTTTGGTAAATGTCCGTCTTAAGGGTTGCATAGAGAGATTGTCTGCTTGGAATTATATCTGTAACACCATCAATAGATAAGATTTCCTGTTTTAATTCTTCATTCAACGGATTTCCCGCTGCCATAACCTTTTCTTCTGTCATTTCAGAATCCAAATAAATTTTATAGTCGCCGTCCGGGAAAAACCGTCTTGCAAGCGCCTCTGGAGAACGCAGCAAAACAATGGAGGATACCACAAGCAGAATAATTCCGCCCAAACTCAATGAGGCTACAATAGCAACGGTCTTTTTTCGGTCACGCTTAAAATTCGCAATTCCCATTGAAACAGGATTGAGCTTGATATTCTTTTTTCGGCTTCGGATGTCCTTTTGTGCCGGGGTAAAACGGACGGCTTCAATCGGGGAAATCCCTGCCGCAATTTTTATCGGCTTACGGATGGAAACAGATACCATGATCCAACTGCTTATGAGTGTCAAAATAATCGTTGCCACATAGGAAACAGCATTAAATCCCTTGGGAAACAAAAGAAAACCGCCGCATACGCCCAGCACTGTACCAATCAAAATTCCGATACTGCCAAGTTTGCGTCCCTCCCGCTTTACAATCCGCTTGATTTGCTTTGGCGTTGCACCAATCGTCCGAAGCTGCCCGTAGCTCTTGATTTTGTCATTGATGGAGATACGGAAGATACTCTGGATCACAATGTAGCCGCCAATCAGAACAATGGCAATCACGCCAGCCATCAGTGCAAGATCAAAGGATTTAGAGACATAAGCAAAATATTTGCTGTTCATTTTGGGCATAGGAAGCTGATATTCCTCTGTAATCTCCCTGCAATAAGAGGTCATCAGTTCTTCGTCCAACTTGACTCCGTTTTTGAAATGAGCATAGGCGCGATAGCCAGCCGGATCAAACCTATTCCATTCGGTCAGTGCAGCTTTGGAAAGAATGATCGCGCAGGTATTTGCTTCTTTCTCATTTACGCTGTCCATAATGCCAGTAACGACATAATCACCATGAAAACTTTCGGTATCTAAGGTCACAGTGTCCCCGATTTTAGCGTTATTTCCATAGGTGGAAAGAAAGTATTCGCTTACGACAACTTCATTTGCCTTTTCAGGAACCCGACCCTCTAACAGATTCATTTGTGCCTTGGCAATCTCCATCATTTGCGCGTCGCAATACACATAGGACGCATGATAGCCCTGTTCCGAAAGTTCCTCACCCAGCATATAGTAGCCGCCTACACGCTCAAACTCCGGCACTCCTTTTAAGTTTTCAATATCGTTTTCCTCTACACCTCGCCAGACCGCCTCATAAGTATCGAGAACCTGATTGCGCTGCATTTGTGTCAGGGAAGTAGACACTATTCCTGTAAAGCAGATCAGAAACGCCGCCAGCGCAACGGCAATCACCACCATCAGATTCCGGCGCTTCTCGCTTTGCAAACTTTTCTTTGCCAGCTTCTTTGTAATGGCGCTGGTATCATTCTCAAAAGGCCATGTCATAGCCTGCCACCTCCTTATTCCACAATCTTTCCGTCCTCAATGCGGACAATCCGATCTGCAAGGCGGGCAATGTCGTTATTGTGGGTAATCATCACAACAGTTTGCCGGAACTCTGCACTGGTGCGCTTGATAAGCCCCAGCACCTCGGCGCTGGTCTTGCTGTCAAGGTTGCCGGTCGGCTCGTCGGCCAGCACAATAGCCGGTTTGGTAATCAAGGCGCGTGCGATAGCCACACGCTGCTGCTGTCCGCCGGAAAGATTGTTCGGCATGTTTTTCAGTTTATCTTCCAGCCCCAGCAGGTGAACGATCTCGTCCAAAAACTTCTGATCCACCGTGTC